>CAKPHJ010000008.1 GCA_934157205.1 uncultured Clostridia bacterium | reverse complement strand
GATAAAAACATTCTATCAAATTGGTATCTCTTATTCAATTTTTTTCTTAAATTTTCCTACTAAAAGTTTATACTAACAGGTTTATTTCAAATTTTTTATTTCTTACATATTTTATATTTTATTTTTTTATCCATAATTTCTTTCAATTCTTCTAAATATTCTCCCATTTTATCTCTAATTTCTAATTCTATTGTATTATTAGTTTTTTTTAGCAGATTTGTAATAAATGTAATATAGTTATTATCCAACTTACTATAATCTATATAATTATTACTAAAAAAATTGTCTTTATTTTGAAAGGCATATTTCTCCTTGTATTTCTCTTCTTGATGTATAAATTTTTTCATCTTGTCCATAATTACTATCTCTTTTTTCTCTATCAATTTTTCTTGTAAATCGTTCATACTGTTCTATCTTTCTTGCTTGTAATTTTTTTATCTAATAGTACTTCTACCGAAATCCATAACCCTCTTAACTCTAATTTATTTATTTTTTTGCACCACATCTTCTAACTAAAAAAAACTCCGTAACTTTGTACTAAGCCTTTAAAAATTCATTATTTCTTTATAATTTGAACCTCTCCTTTATTATTTCAGCTACAATATTAGCATTTAAATTTGTATTATCAATTCTTAAGTAATTTTTCTCCTTTATTTCATTTTCTTTTGAATTAAATCTATATTTTTCTACTGATTTTAATAGATCTTTCTCGCTCCATTCTAAATTTCTCTTTGATGGTTTATTTAAAAGTCTATTTTCCATTTTATTTCTTTTTAATCGTTCTTCTAAGTTTGCCTCTAGTTCAACGATATAGATTTCTGCATTATTAACTTTAAATATTTGAATATATTTATAAATTCTATTCCATTCTTCTTTATCATCAAAGTCCCATGTAGTAGTAAATATTATACCTTCTTCTTCACTCTTTGCAAATTCTTTAAATATTTGCATTCTGAATTCTTCATTCAATTTTCTAAATGAATCTCTACTATAATCAAATATTTTTGTTAATACTTCTATTGTCATATGATTATGTAATAATTTAAAATTTGTAATTTTTACTAACTCTTGTCCTACTGTCATTTTTCCTACTGCTTGTGGTCCAGTTATTATTATAAGTAAGAACATATTTTACAAATTTAAACTCTAATTTTTCTTTACAGCCAGGTATCTCTGGTCTTTCATTATTGTGTGTTTTAAAATATCTTTTTAAAACGCCTTTTAATTGCATAAATGTTGAGTAATCTAACCATATTATTAAATCTGCTTTGTCAAAACGTTCTTTAAGAGTCTTATTATAATTACCATCAATAATCCATTTATCTTCTGATGACTTAGTAGATATTATTTTATCTCTTTTAGCTTTATCTATTTCAACCCAATTAGTTTCATAATTAATGGCATCTAAATGTATTGCTGGTAGATTTAGTTCTTTTGATAAAATATTACATAATGTACTTTTACCACTTCCAGAGCCACCTACAATAGAAATTCTATTATACATGATAAACCTCCTTTATTTTAAATCATCATTAATTACATGTATCGGAAAATCTCGAGACTTCAATACTTCTTTTAAGCATCCTGGTAAAATATTATATTCTTCTATTTTATCCAAATCTAACCACTCATATTGTAAATATTCTTTTCCCTCTACATTGTGCATAGTATAATTTATTTTCTTGTCTTCTTCATTTTCAAACTCTATTCTATGTAAAAAAAATATTTCATGATATTTTTTGTTTTCCATTTCAAAGAAATTTTCAATTGTTGCTAAATATCCTGTTATCTCTATTTTTTTTCCTAACTCCTCATATATTTCTCTTCTTATTGTTTGTTCTGAACTTTCCCCTATTTCAATTCTTCCACCAGGTAGGCAATAATAATCTTTGTTTATATTTCTATGAGTTAATATTTTATTATTATGTATAATTACTCCTCCAGCTCTTATATTTAATTTATAATCTTCAACATCTAAAGTTAAATCCATATCTGCTCTCTCCTATCCTTTATTTTTTAATATTTTATCACTTTGTTTTTATTCTATCAACAAAAATCAAAAAAATCGCAAACTTTTACACCTGCAATTATTTTTTATAAAGGATTAGTTACTTAATATTTTTTGTTTAATGCAGTAAGTATTCCCCTTCATCTGGAATTCCGATGTCCGTGCATCTAATACAACTGTTTTTCCAGATGTAGGAGTTGCAACTGTTTCTACAACTGAATTATTCTCTCCTATAAAATTACTTGCATTTTCGTTTTTATTAGCTATTTTAAATGAAAATGCTAATAAACTCACAAATATACATGATAAAATTAAACTTATTCTTTTTTTATTTATTACAATCATAAAAACACCTTCCTTATATATAATATTTATATTAAGGATTTTGGGTTTTATTCTACTCTTTAATTTATAATTTATTTTTCCTTATATTCTTTCAACGTAAAAACCTCCATTTAATTTGCTAAAATTTATTTAACTTCTTCGTATGCTTATTCAACAGAACATACTTTTCCATTATCGGTATCTTACATACCCTTCTCAAATATTTCTTTTACATCTTTTTTTATATCATTCCAAAGTTCTTTTAAATTATCAAAAGCCAATTTATTTTCTACATCATCAAAATCAATCCAATAAAAAATTTCTTTATCTATATCTTTGATTTGTTTTTTAGTTGGTCCTTCATCAATAGAAATATACATATAATTTTCAACCTTTTCTCCCAATGGTGTTGTATATCTAGATATATATATAGGTTCTTCTGTTATTATACGATTTTGTCTTAATGTTTCCTCCTCTGTTTCTCTTATTGCACATTGTTTTAGTGTTTCTCCTTCTTCTAAATGTCCTTTTGGAAATGAATAACCATTATCTATTTCTCTATATATTAATCCAATTTGATTAGTTTTTAAATTTAATAAAACTGTTCCAGCTTTTTGTGTAGCCATTATTTTTCCTCCTATTTATTTTTTATCTTCTTCTATCAACTGCGTAACTGCTTCCCATAACAGATTTAGCAGCATGTTTTACCTGTGCTCCTACTTCTCCAATTTCAAGTATATTGCTAAATCTTCCTACATCTGCAACTACTACTCCAATTGATAAAGAAGTTAATGGGAATTGTTCTATTATTCCTTTTCTATTTGCTACTTCTATATAACCTCTTTCAACATCATCATCTGTAAAAAATTTATTAACACATTTGTCAAAATAAGCTAATATAGCCTGACATATTTTTTCACAACTTATTCCTGGTACAATAGCAACAAAATCATCTCCACCTATATGTCCAATAAATGTATTTGGCATTTCACTTGCATGTATCATTTTTATAATAGTTTCTGCTGTGAATTCAATTATTTGATCTCCCTTTAAAAATCCATATACATCATTATAAGCTTTAAAATTATCTAAATCTAAATATAATACACAAAATGCTTCTTTTTTTAATAATCTTTTTTTAAGTTCTGCATGTATTTGAACATTTCCAGGTAAACCTGTTAATGGACTTATTCTTCTATTTATTGCAAGTAATCTATTTAAATTTTTAACAGTATAATACAAATATTTTTCATCTACAGGTTTTTTTATAAAATATTCTATAGATTCTTGTAATATTTTTAATCTGTGCTCTCTATCACCTATTGAAGATACAACAATTACTGGAGTTATGGTGTTGTCTTCATCTTTTCTTATTTTTTTGCAGAGTTCTACAACATCTCTATCTATTGCATCTTCATTTATTACAATTAGTGATGGAATATTTTTAAGTGCAATATCTATTTGGTCTGTTTTCACACTTATAAATTTATATTCTGGATCATTTTTAAATAGTTCTCTAAATATTACAATTGAAGAATCATCATCATCTATTATATATATTTCTTGTACCATTGTTTTTTCCTCCACTTATCATTTTATTAATTTAAATTATATACAAAAAAGCTTGAATATTTCAAGCTTTTTATTTAAATTATTTAATTTTATTATTACAGGATAATGATTTTATTAATTTACTTACTAAAACATTGAAATATAATATTAGTATTATATTAATCCATTATTTATTCTCTTTTATATTCTTTTTTATTAAATCAATTTTTTCACTTAACACCTGTGTTATTTCTTTTGTATCAATTGCAGGGAAAGCTTTTTTCAAACGATTAACATTTTTATATAATTTTAAAATAGTTTTGTTTCTTTTCTTTTTTAATTTTTCTACAATTTGTTGTATATTTTCTGAATTTTGAATTTTCATTTCCTTTTCTTCTGCATTCATTTTAAGTTGTTTTAATTTTTCTTTTATTTCCTTATTTAAACTTTCAATTTTATTTAGAGTAGATTTTATATTTTTTACTTTTATAATTGATATTATCATATCTGTAAAAAAAACTACAATACATATTATTACTATATAATTTAATATATCATTATTTATTTTTGAAACAATATTTTGAACAAATGGCTGAATGTAATTTACAAAAAGTACAGCTAATACTCCCCAACATATAGAATTTGTTAAACAAATTCTACCTTGAAAATTAAATTTATGTTCTGAATAATCCCAATATTTTGTTTTAAATATTTTTTCTAACATTACTCCTACTATATATTCCCATAAAGTTAATATTACTATTGCAATAAAAAATAATTCTATTGGCTTATTTTTATAGTTATCTAAAAATATTAACATTATAACAGCACCAACACCATATATTGGACAAAATGGACCTCTTAAAAATCCTGTATTTATTATTTTTTTTTCGCATATTGATCTATATGTTGATTCCATTACCCAACCAAGAAAAGAATATATTGTAAAATATGTTAGCAATTCCATTAAACTAATTTTCATTTTGTTAACTTCCCCTTATCAATAAGTAGCCTCCTACATAGTAGGAGGTTATTTGTTAAATTTTACCCTTGATGTTGCAACTACATCATTTTCATTATATACCCTTACTTCTAATTTATTTTCTCCGTCTTGTAAAGGATATTTATATTCAAATGTTTTTCTTTCTTCAAGTGGTTTTACTTGATCCAAGTCAATTTTCATTTTCTTTGTTTCATTTATTATAAATTCTACCTTTTTTATTCCTTGTTCATCAGATGCTTTTATAACAAAATTTTCAGTTCCATCTGCAGTTACTTCAAGGTTAGGTTTTTTAGAACCCATTACATCTTGCTCTTTTGTTTCTGTTTGATTATTTTCATCAACAACAATTACTGTTAATTTATGTTGTCCTGATGGCACATCAATTAATTGTTCAATTTGTGCGTCATTTATATCTACTTTTGTTTCTTCATCTTCGTCCCATCTATATGTCATATATGATAATTGATTTTTTCCACTTGCAGTTATTTTTATTTTAGGATTTTCACTTTCTATGTTTATTTTAATGTCTCCTTCTATTGTATATTGTCTTTCTGCTTTACTTTCTAAACCATTTATATCAATTGCCGTTATTGTTAATTTATTTTCTCCTGATGGTATTTCTATTTTTTGTTCTACATTCTTTTTGCCATTACATTGAATTTCTGTTTCTTCTCCATTATTCCAGTTATATGTTACTTTTGATAATGATTTATTATGTGTTACATTTAATGTTATTTCATTTGATTCTGGTGTTTCTTGTACTATATTTATTGTTGGCTTTATTTTAGATTTTCCATTTTGTGATTCTTTATACATTGAATATGAACCTGTTCCTATTAAACAAATGCCAAATAATAATATTATTATTGAAAAAAATTTAACAATTTTTTTTATTTCTATTGGGCCATTCGAATTTAATTTTTCCTTTTTTCCTTTACTATTTTGTGTACTTAATATTTGGTTCAATAATTCCACCTCTTTTTATTTTTCTTTAATTATTTTTGCACTTCAAATTATAACATATAGACTTTTTGTTGTCAAAACAAAACAAATAAGAAAAATTAAATTTTCTTATTTGCTCGTGTTTAAATTTTATTAATTTAATTCTGCTATTTTATTATCTAAGTTATTTATAACTTTTGCACAATTTATCCATTCTTTAGATACCTTTTTATTAACTTCTTTTTTATTTTTGTATTTCATTTTATGTTCTAAACTAGCCCAAAAATCCATAGCCATTGTTCGTATTTGAATTTCTACTTTTACATAAATAATATTTTGAGATAACATAACTGGTACTTCTGCTATAATATGATAACTAGAATAACCACTTTTTTTAGGATTGTTTACATAGTCTTTTTCTTTTAATATATGTACACCTGGTAATTTTTCTATTAAATTTTTTATTGTAAATATGTCTTTTTTTAACTGACATATTATTCTGATTCCTGCTATATCATTGATATTTTCTATCATTTGATTATAAGTTAGTTCTAATTCTTTATTTTTCATTTTATTTATTATACTTTCGGGTTTTTTTATTCTTGTATTTACATGATCTATTAAATCATAGTTATAAAAAATTTTGAACTCATCTTTTAAAATTTCAATTTTGGTATTTATTTCTTTTATAGCCATTGAATATATAAACATTAATTTTTCAAAAGTTTTTTCTCCTGTTTTTACAGGTTCATTATAATCTAAAAAATTCTCCATTTTTATTAAATTTTCATTTATTTTTGTATTTTTCATATATATCTACTCCTTTCAAAATCATCATTCGTAAAATTATTTGATCTTTTTAGTATATGTAGATATTAATGAAATATTGTTATCAAAATAAATATTATTTGTAACTTTTTTGTGAAGTTTTTTATTTTGTTTTTTCAATTTTCGTTATAGTTTGAAACTTATTAGATTTTAATTATAGTTTTTTTCAATAAATGTTTTTATTTCATCTATATTTATTATTGTTTTTTCACCTGTTTTTAAATTTTCTATTTCTAATTTATCTTTTGGTGTTTTGTCTCCAATTACTGTAACATATGGTGTTCCAAGAACTTTACAATCTCTTATTTTTGCACCAATATTAATTGTTTCTCTATCATCTAAGATTGTTTCAATATTTTCTTTTTTTAAATTTTCATATATTTCTATAGCTCTTTTTAATTTTTCCTCATCATCCATTTTAGGAATAATTTGAAGTTTATATGGTGCTACTGATTTTGGTAGTGAAAAACCAACTGCTCCCCATTTTTCGTCATTTATTAAACAATTTTCATAAAGTGCCGCAACAGTTCTACTTACACCTATTCCATAACAACCCATATAATATAATTTCTCTTTGCCTTCTTTGTTTATGAATTTTCCGTTCATCATTTCTGAATATCTTGTACCAAGTTGGAAAATATGACCTAATTCCATTGTTCTTATTTCTTTAAAGTTTGATATATCTTCTATTCCATATTCTTCTTTTAAATATTCTTTATAATTTTCTCTTTCTAATATTTCTGTATTAAGTCCTATTTTTAATTTTTCGTCATATAAAATTTTATCTTCACCTTGTTCAGATATTAGCATAAATTCTTCTGATCTTTTTCCACCCATTGCTCCATTATCTGCTACAATAGGGATAACATCTAATCCAATTTTTTTAAATATTTCTAAAAATGCATTTCTTACATTTTCATATGATATTTCCATATTTTTTGAATTTGTATCAAAACTATATGCATCTAACATAGGAAAGCTTTTTCCTCTTAGTAAATACCCTCTGGTTCTTATTTCATTTCTATATTTTTCTCCTATTTGATAATATGTAACTGGTAAATTTTTATATGATTTCAATTTTTCTTTCGCAAATTCAACCATTGCTTCCTCACCAGTAGGAGCTAAACAAAATATACCTTTATTTGATTCTGTTATTAGCATTGTTCCATCATTTACATATTGTTCATATCTACCAGAATTTTTCCATATTGTATCTGGTTGCAATGTTGGTAATAACACTTCTATGCAGCCATATTTATTAAGTGTATCTACTATTATTTTTTCTACATTTCTTCTAACTAGTAAAGGAATTGTATTATATCCAAATAAGCCCGCACCATATTGAACTAATTGCCCTGTTTGTAATAAAATACTTTGTCCTGGATACATTTCATCTATATTATTTAATTTTATATTTCCCATTCCTGTTTGTGATAATTTCATTTTACTCCCTCTTTCTTTTTTTATTTTATTTATTATTTTGTTCTTCTTTTGTATTTTCTTCTAATTCATCTATAACAATTTGTCTATTGCTATCTAATTTATATTTTGGCAATTCAGGAAGTTCTTCTAAAGAACTAAATCCAAACATTTTTAAAAATTCATTTGTAGTTTTATATGACATTGGCTTTCCAGGAAGGTCTGTTTTACCAGCTTCTTCAATTAAACCATATTCTAGAAGTTTATATACACATGCATCTGCCGAAACCCCTCTTATTGCTTCAATTTCTGCCCTTGTTATTCTCGGATTATAGCTAATAATTGCTAGTGTTTCTAATGATGCATTTGATAAATTTGGTTTGTTTCTTTTATCTAAAATAGGATATATGTAGTCATATAGTTCTTTTTTTGTACACAATTGATATCCATCTTTTATGGTTATTAATTCAATTCCTCTATTCTCTTTTTTGTAGTCTTCTTTCATACTTTCTATTATTTTTTCTATTTCTTCTTCTGAAATTTCTAAATTTAATATTAATTCTTTTTTTGTAACTTCTCTCCCAGCTGCAAATAAGATTGCTTCTATTATTGATTTTATTTTATTTATTTCCATTGTTTACCCCATTCTTTGCATAAACACTTTTTATTTATACATTATTTCATGATTTAATTATTATGTCAAGCTTTTTTAATTATTTTTATTGACCTTTATTTTATTTTAGTGTATAATAAAGAGTGAATTTTTAAATTAAAATGAAAGGATTTGTTATTATGTTAAAAATAGAAAAAAATACAAAAACATACAATTCAATTTTTGTAATTCTAGGTGTAATAATTATTGGTTTTGGAATTTCTTTATCTGTAAGAGCGGGTTTAGGTACAGATCCATTTACATGTTTTAATATGGGACTTTCTAAAATTACAGGTAATTCATTTGGTACTTGCCAATTAATAATGAACTTAATTTTATTTATCTTTCCTCTTGTATTTAGTAGAAAAGATATCGGTTTAGGTACACTAGTTAATATGGTTTTAGTAGGATATACTGCAGATTTTTTCAAATTTTTATATAGCTTTTTACCAGAAAAATCTTTAGTAGAATCTTTCCTATTAATGGTAATAGGATTATTTGTAACAGCATATGGCGTAGCTATGTATATGGAAGGAAATCAAGGTGTTGCACCATATGACTCACTTGGAGTAATTGCTGCAAATAAACTAAAAAAAGACTATGGTGTAGTTCGTATGATCCAAGATATTATATGTGTTGTAATTGGTTTCTTTTTAGGTGGAACTGTTGGTATTGCTACAGTATTAACAGCTTTACTAATGGGATATATTATTACATACTACAGAAAAAAAATACATGCAAAATTCTTTTAATATCAAAAATCTCCTTGATAAAATCACTATACTATGTTAATATATGTATATAAATAACTCGGGAGGATAAATTATGAAAGATCAAAATAATTTAGAAATTGTTGAAGGTGATGGATCAACTTTAGAAATTTCTCCTGCATATGACAATATTAGTAGTAGTAAGCCAAAATCAGCAAAACAAAAACCAACAAACATTGTTGTTCCAAAAACTAAAAAAACAGAAAAAAAATAGGAATTTTAAAACTCCTATTTTTTTCTATTTCATCAAATTTATTTATCAAAATAGAATGATTTACAGGCTAATGATTTTTATTATTACTACTAAAAAACACTGAACATATAATTTTAAAATTCAATTCCTCGGTTTATTATAAAATTTTAGAAATTCTAACTTATTTTCTGGCACCCTTCCGCTATTCGCGAACTCTTTCCAGAAAATTTCGTAAGAATTTCTAAAATTTTTCCATTCACATTCGTCATTGAATTTTAAAATTATATGTTCAATGTTTTTTTATATTAGTTTTTATCAAATCATTATCCTATAAATCATGCATTTTAACCTAAACCAACCGTTCAAATCTACTTGACATTGAAATTAAATAGTCATATACTTATTACAAATTAAAGCGGAAAGGAATGAATAAAATGAATAACCTTATAGAAATAAGATGGCATGGTAGAGGTGGTCAAGGTGCAAAAACAGCATCACTATTACTTGCAGATGCCGCATTTAATACAGGAAAATATATTCAAGGTTTCCCAGAATATGGTCCTGAAAGAATGGGTGCACCTATAACAGCTTACAATCGTATAAGCAATAACCCTATTACAATTCATAGTAACATTTATGAACCTGATTATGTTGTTGTAGTTGATGATACTTTACTTGAAACTGTTAATGTAACATCTGGTTTAAAAGAAACAGGAGCAATTGTAATAAATACAACAAAATCTCTTGATTATTTATCAACTGTTTTACATGGATATAAAGGCAATATTTACACAATTAACGCAAGAAAAATTTCTGAAGAAGCATTAGGCAGATACTTTCCAAATACACCTATGCTTGCTGCTATTGTTAAAGTTAGCGGTATAATGTCTCCAGAAGAATTCTTAGAAGACATGAAAGGTTCTTTTAAACATAAATTTGCTAAAAAAACTGAAGTTATTGAAGGAAATATGAAGGCATTAGAAATGGCATTAAAGGAGGTTAAAAAGCTATGAGTGAAATAAATAATACTACACCAATGGAAAAACTAACAATTGGTGGAAATATTTATACTGCTGGAAATGCTAGAGAATTTAAAACTGGTGATTGGAGAAGTTCTCGTCCAGTATTTATTAAAGAAAAATGTAAACAATGTGGGCTATGCTTCCCTGTTTGTCCAGATGATGCAATTCCAGTAAACAAAGATCAAAAAAGAGAAGATTTTGATTTTGATTATTGTAAAGGATGTGGCATATGTGCAAAAGTATGTCCTTTCTCAGCAATAGAAATGAAAGAAGACTAATAATTAAGAAATGATAAATTTTCTAGTATAACATAAATGGTTTATGGGTAAATCCAATTAAAAACCTAAATAATATAACAAGGAAGATTAAATATGAGTATAAGAGAAAGATTAAGTGGAAATGAAGCTACTGCTACTGCTATGAAACAAATCAATCCAGATGTAGTTGCTGCTTTTCCTATAACACCTTCAACAGAAATACCACAATATTTTTCAACATTTGTTTCAAATGGTTCAGTAGATACTGAATTTGTAGCAGTTGAAAGTGAACATAGTGCTATGTCAGCATGTATTGGAGCAGAAGCTGCAGGTGCAAGAGCTATGACAGCTACTTCAGCAAATGGTTTGTCTTTAATGTGGGAAATGATTTATATAGCTTCAAGCTTAAGATTACCTATTGTTTTATCACTAGTAAATAGAGCTGTATCAGGTCCTTTAAATATACACTGCGATCACTCTGATGCCATGGGAGTTCGTGATAGTGGTTGGATTATGTTGTTTTCTGAAACAAATCAAGAAGCATATGATAATACTTTAATGGCACATAGAATTGCTGAAAATAAAAACGTTTTATTACCATTAATGGTATGTCAAGATGGATTTATTACTTCACATGCTATAGAAAATATAGAATTAGTTGAAGATGAAAAAGTAAAAGAATTTGTTGGAAAATACCAACCAGAACATTACTTATTAAATTCAAAAGAACCAATGGCTGTTGGTCCATTAGATTTACAAGCTTATTTATTTGAACATAAAGCTCAACAAGCTGAAGCAATGAAAAATGCTAAACAAGTAATTTTAGATGTAGCTAAAGATTTTGAAAAATTAACAGGAAGAAGTTATGGTCTTTTTGAAAGCTACAAATTAGAAGATAGCGAAATTGCTATTGTTTGTATGAATTCTACTGCTGGTACAACAAAATTTGTAATTGATAATTTAAGAAAAAAAGGAATTAAAGCTGGTTTATTAAAAATTCGTGTTTATAGACCATTCCCTTCTGAAGAAGTTGCAGAAGCTTTATCTCATTTAAAAGCTGTAGCTATTCTAGACAGAGCTGATTCTTTAAACGCTGCTGGTGGTGCCTTATTTGAAGATGTTGTATCTGGAATGTATGTAAATAACTGCAAAGTTCCAGCTGTTAACTATATTTATGGAATTGGTGGTAGAGATACCAGAGCAGAAGATATTGAATCTGTATTTTCTGATTTACAAGAAATTGCAAAAAATAAAAAAGTAGAAAATCCATATAGATATCTTGGTTTAAGAAAGGAGGAAAAATAAAATGGCATACAATTTAAAAGAAGTTATTGCTAATAAACCTTCAAGATTTACAGCTGGTCATAGAATGTGTGCTGGTTGTGGTGCCCCTGCTGTAGCTAGAATGATTATGAGAGCACTAAAACCAGAAGATCATGCTGTTGTTGCAAATGCTACAGGTTGTATGGAAGTTTCAACATTTATTTATCCATATACAGCTTGGACAGATTCTTTCATTCATACAGCTTTTGAATGTGCTGGTAGTACATTATCTGGTGTAGAGGCCGCATACAAATCTATGAAAAAACAAGGTAAACTACCAGAAGGTGAAACAAAATTTATAGCTTTTGGTGGAGATGGAGGAACATATGATATAGGTCTACAAAGTTTATCTGGTGCAATGGAACGTGGACATGATATGGTTTATGTATGTTATGACAATGGTGCATACATGAATACTGGTATACAACGTTCATCTGCAACACCAAAATTTGCAGATACAACAACATCACCAGCTGGTAAAGCAATTCCTCGGAAAATTACAACCTAGAAAAGACCTAAGCAAAATTATGGTTGGACATCATATTCCATATGTTGCACAAACATTAGGATATATGAATTTTAAAGATTTATATGAAAAATCAGAAAAAGCTATTTATACAAAAGGACCTGCTTTTTTAAACGTAATGGCTCCTTGCCCTAGAGGTTGGGGATATCCAACAGATATGTTAATGCAAATTAACAAATTAGCTGTAGAAACATGTTATTGGCCATTATATGAAGTAATAAATGGAAAATACATCATAAACTATAAACCTGCTAAAAAATTACCAATAGAAGAATTTTTAAAACCTCAAAAAAGATTTAAACATATGTTTAAACCTGGTAATGAATGGATGATTGAAGAATTCCAAAAAGAAGTTGACAATAGATGGCAAGAATTATTAGATTTAGAACAAGCAACAAATAAAGAATAATTAGCTTTGTAAATTTCTGTGCAATATATTTATATACTAGGAAATTTGGAAAACTTTCCTAGTATATAAAAAAAGTAACCATTTGGAGTAATTTTCTCCTTTTGGTTACTTTTTTCTATTATAGTAAAGTTTTCTTAACTTCCTATAATAGAAATATGTTTAATTATTAACTTTTATTTCTAATGGTAATGATTTACCTTCAATTTCTGGATTATAATAATCATATGCTTTAACATCTAATCCTGTTACTTTTACTGGGTATCCAGCTCTAAATGATATATTTAAATCTACAATTTGGCTTACATCAAAATTTCTTAAATAAATATTTATTTCTGAATAAGAAATTTCATACTTTTCTATTATTCCATTCTTTTCTAATTTCATTAAACTATCTTCAACTACCGTAAACCCTTGTGGTATAGAAATTTTAACCATTCCATTTGAAATTAAGTTTTTACTATTATTAACTAATTTAATATTTGCATTTAATATTTCATTAACTTTTAATTCATTATTACATTGAACTTTTACATCTATTTTATCATTTTTTGTATCCACATCTTCATATGGTACATAGTATTCTTCAATAACTTCATAATAAAGTGAACCATTTTCAAGCTCAATATCTAATTTATTTTCTTTGCTCAAATTTTCAAAATCAAGTTCATATAAATCAAGAGCATTTTCTTTAATGTCTATTGTTTTTTCATCTGAATTCAATTTTACTTTTATAGTTTGATTTTGTATTCCATTTTTTTCTTTATTAGTATTTAAAGCTTTTAATGATAAAATTGTTGCTTGTGTACTATACCAATTTCCATTAATATCTTTTTTGCTTATTAAGTAATTTATTAATAATTTATTTGTATCTTGTTTATATTTACCTTTTGATAAAGCCATAGATGTTAATGCAACTGTTTGAATATTTTGTACATTTCCTGCAGAACCATAGTAGTCACTAATATCTGAAGTTATGTAAGCAATTTTATCTTCTATTTTAATATTATTTACTAACCTTTTCAAAACATTGTTTAGCTCTTTGTCTTTAACATTTGCCAAAGTATTTGCTATTAAAGCTAATGTATAATTATCATTTACATTGTCTAATTTATCTTTTAAATAATCAACTGAACTTTTAAGTCTTTCATCATTAGCATCACTTTCAGATAAAGCCCATGTAATATATGCATTTAATGCTAAATTTTCTCCAGTTCTTGCAACTGTACTATATCTCATTTTTGAAATTTTAAATGTTCCATCTGAATTTTGATTTTTATATAAAAATTCTTTCATTTTATTTGTAACATTATCATCTACATTATAAACTTGGCTTAAATCTGTAAGTTCCATTAATCCATATGCTGTTAAAACAGTTTCTGCAGGAGATTTTCCATATAATGAATATCCTCCGCTTTCACCTTTAACTTCATATGTTAATAGTTTTTGGTATCCTGAAGAAATATATGAAAGAGCTTTTTCTTTTATTTTTTCATCAGACAATTTATTATCTTCTAAATATTTTAATGCTAAAATATTTGGATATAAACTTGAAGAAACTTGTTCAAAACAGCCTGTTGGCATTTTAAATATTTTTTCCATTCCTTCAACTGTTTGTGACATTACTGTAGAATATAATTTTACTTTTGCTTTCGCTGTATTTTCTAAAGCATTGTCTAAAACTAATATATCATCTGAAGTTTTTTTGTTAATAGTACCTGCCAAAGCAACTTTAGAAACTTTATATCCTTTTGGTGATACTTCACATTCTTTTTCTATAATATCTGTTAATTCATTACTTGTAGCTTCTACTCTAAATTTATTATTTCCTGTTTTTAATATAGAAATTGGAATATATACCATTTTTGAAGCTTTTGCTGGTATTTTTACATTTACTGTTTTATCAGTTACTGAAAACCAATCTGCCTCTTGTACTTTAAGCACTGTTTCTATTTCATTTTCAGTATAATTATATACTGTTACAGGTATACTTACATTATCTGTTTGGGTTAAATTTTTTGGTAATTCAAAATCAACAAAAAATTCTTTGAAAACTTTTATATTATTTAATACATTATATCCAATTTCCCCATCTTTTGTATTTCCTACTGTTTGAATTGTCCATGTTGTTATATTATCACTTAATTTTAAATCTAAATTTGCTTTTCCTTGTGTTGTTACCAAATCTGGCACAAAACACATACTTTCTAAAAATATGTTTCTAACATTTTCTTCTTTTTCATTTAATTTATCAACTACTTCTTCTTGTTGTTCATTTTGATTTTCAGTATTATTTTCTGTTGAATTTTCACTTAATTGTGAAGAATCTGTAAATTCTTCCCAAATATTTTGGATTTTATTGCCTACATTGCTTTCATTACTTGAGCTATCAGTATCTAGACCTATTAAATTTTGAGGATTTAATCCTCTTTTTGGTATAGCTGTAGTATATCCATTATCTATACCTATGTCTGTTTGTGAATTTTTATTTTTTTTGCTAGTAGGTGATAATTCTTTATAAATCCAACTCCACATTCCAACTAAAATAATAATTATTGTTACTAATGCTATTACTATTTTTATATCTTTTGATTTTTTTATATTTTTTATATCATTTAAATTTATTTTTTTATTAAATAAATAATTAAAAATATATATAAAAATAAGTAATAAAGGCAATATTAATTCTAATTCAAGATAATATCTTTTATCTAACTGTGTAACTATAATTAATGATAAAATTACAGCTCCTATAAATTTTACAGTACTTAAAATTATTTTATTTATTTTTTCGTATAAATTAATATTTTTATTTTTAATTATTTTTTGTACAATAACCATTACTAATGCCAATACAGCTATAATATATATAATAAGAAGATTTGATATATCCATTTCATCTACTAATATGGCATATATTAATGCAAGTACAGCTGTTATAATAATTGATATTGACGTTTTAAATACTTTTTTATTTAGTTTATATACTATTCCAATATATGTAGCTAAACTTATTACAACAGTTATACCAATTATCCACCATAAATTACTACTAATTCCTAAAATTTCATCACATGTATATGCAGTTAATGCAAATAGAATAATACCATAAATAGCAAAATTTATTACATGCATTAAAACTTTTTTCAATATGCCAAATTTACTACATAAATATATTAGCACTATTATTATAATTAAAATCATTAAAACAATTGATCTGTATGCAGATTTCTCTTCTTTATCTTTATTATTTATTATGTTTTCTGAAATATTTACATTTTTATCTTTTTGCTTTAATAGTAAAGCCATCATTGTTTGTTCTGATGTGTCATTTACAATACAAGAATATAATGTTTGTGCATCTAAATCATCAGAAAATTTTATATCATTTAATGCCATTTTTATATTATCAATAGACAAATCATTATTTGCCAAATTTAAAACCGAATTATCTAGCATACTTACAAGTAATGCCGAATCAACTTCAGAATTATTTTCATTTGTTGTATTAAATGAAATTGATATATTTTCTCCTGGTTTATATTCATTTTTATCTGTGCTAACATTTATATTCAATTTTTTTGATGGTTTAATAAATATTGTTCTTTTATAATTATTATAAAAATCTTGAGCTTTATTATTTGTATTACTGCTTTGTTTTTCAGTTCCTTCTGTTACATAAATATCTATTAATCCATATGTGTCTTCTAAATTTATTGAAGTATCTTCTAAATCTGTACTTAACATTTTTATTAATTTTTGGTTTTTGAAGAAATATATATTTTTAGTTTTTTCTTTAGTAGAAGAAACTGAAACTTTTATATCTTCTCCTTGCTCATATTTAACTTTATCAGTAGATATTAATAAATCTTTTTTTACAATATCTAATTTAAAATCTTTTTTTACAGTATTGTCTTTTTCATCTTCTTTTTGAGCAGTTATACTAAATTTTTTTGTGCTACTATTACTTTTTTCACTACTTGAATTACTATAAACATTATTTGTATTACCTATATCTATTGAAAATTTTCCAATACCATTTTCATCTGTAGCAACTTGTTTTGTAAAATTATCTGAAGTTACTGTAACATATGTTTTTAAAGGTGTTCCATCATTTTTAGTTGTAAATACATAAATATTATTTGTTTTATTTGAAATTAATGAACCATATTCTGGTAATAATTTTACTTCAAATTTATCTGTTCCTGCTACAAAACTACTTGATTCTTCCACATAGTAATTAGATGAATCTACTGCTTCAATTTTAACATTATATGTTTTTGCTTCTTTTATTTCATAACTTATTTGTCCATTTCCTTGTGCATCTAATTTTATTGTTTTATATTTTTCATTATTTATGTATACTGTAATATCTGCATTTGGAACTACTTCTCCAAAAAAATATTTAGCATTAATATTTATTTTTGCAGTATCTCCAACTAGATATTCTTTTTTGTCATATGTTGTATTTATTTCATATTTAGGTGTAACATATGGATTCACCTTAAATTGTTTAGTTGTTTCATTATTGTTTATTTTTACAACTATTCTATATGTTCCACTATTTACTTCATCAGCTAATGTGAATTTTCCACTTATAATTCCATATTCTGAAGATTTTACATTTTCATTATATACTTTATTGTCATTTCCATCATAAAAACTTACATTTACATCTTCACTAATAGGTTTGTCGTTATATTTGTTTGTAAGTAAAACTCTATAATTTATAGTATCACCTGGTTTGTATATTCCTTTATCTAAATTAATTGTTATATTTTCTTCATTTGAATTTTCTATGTAAATTCCTTTTTTTACTGTATCTTTACCAGCTTTACTTGATACTTTTGCTTCTATATAATAATTTCCAGAATCAACTTTAGGAATACTTAATATTGCATTGTCATTTTCATATTTTACATTTACATTTTTTATTTTTTTGCCATTTGAATCAGTTAATTTTATTTTTTTCTTTGATTCTAATTCTTCTCCATTTTTTTGTGCTGTAATTGCTATATATAAATCACTATTTGTATAAGCTTTGCTTGATGTATTTATTTTTATAGATTGTTTTCCACAAACTATCCAATTATATATATTGCATATTGTAATTATTACTAATATAGCAAAACCAGTAATTGCCAAATATTTTAATATCTTTTTTTTCATAAAAATTCCCCTTTTTATTTTTATATTATACGAAATTTAGAAAACTTTCCTTTAAAAATAAAATACTATTTTCACTTTGAGTTGTGAAACTTAAAGTTTCTTATAATTTCCTATAAGATAACAAAAGCAAAGTGAAAATTAAAATTTTCACTTTGC
The DNA here is from genome assembly GCA_934157205.1 of uncultured Clostridia bacterium. Lineage (GTDB taxonomy): Bacteria > Bacillota > Clostridia > TANB77 > CAG-508 > CAG-269. The sequence continues at coordinate 30,076 of CAKPHJ010000008.1, read as the reverse complement.
TTTTGTTAGTTATTATCTATTGGTGCTTCTACAGGACAAACCCCAGCACAAGTACCACATGATATACATGCAGACTCATCTATTATAAACTGTGTTTCACCTTGTGATATACACCCAACTGGACATTCTGCAGCACATGCTCCACATGATATACATTTATCTGTAATTTTATATGCCATTTTTTTCACCTCCTATAATTAATGCTTATTTTTTTGATTTTCAAGCTTTTCTAATTTTTCAAGTTTTTCAAGTTCTTCTAATTCTTTTTTATGTTCTAATTCTTCTTCATCTATTTTTTCATGTTGAACATCTTTTATAACTTTTATATCTGAAACTTTATATTTTTTATAAAAAAATCCATCACCATCATTATTTTTTATTTTTACCTTTAATACTTCTTTTAGTGTTTCTATAGATTCTACTTCTCCTACTCCATCTTCTGTTTTAACAATTGCTCCTATATGTGGTAATTTTTTTAATTTTTCTTCATATACATCACTTTCATATTTTAAGCAACACATTAATCTTCCACAATTTCCAGATAGTTTTGAAGGATTTAATGAAATATTTTGCTCTTTTGCCATTTTTATTGAAACAGTTTCAAAATCTCTTAAAAAACTACAACAACATAATTCTCTACCACATACACCATTTCCGCCTATTCTTTTTACTTCATCTCTAACTCCTATTTGTCTTAGTTCTATTCTGTTTTTATAAATTGAAGCTAAATCTTTAACTAAATCTCTAAAATCAATTCTTCCATCTGCAGTGAAATAAAATAACACTTTGCTATTATCAAATTTAAATTCTACATCTCTTAATGTCATATCTAATTTGTGTTCTTTTATCTTTTTTTGACATACTTTAAATGCATCTTTTTCTTTTCTTTTACATTCTTCATTATGTTTTATATCTCTAGAATTTGCTATTCTAATAACTCTTTTTAAAGGCGCTATTATTTTTTCGTCATCTACAATACGGTTTGGTATCATTACTTCGCCAAATTCTTCTCCTTGAGCTGTTTCAACTATTACGTTATCACCTTTTTTTACTTTTAATCCTTTGGGATTAAAAAAATATATTTTGCCTAGTTTTTTAAATCTTACTCCTATTATATTTTTCAATTTACTTCCTCCCATATGTTAAATAACATATTATCTATACTCATATCATAATTTGCATTTTGTTCTAATCTTTTTTTTGTATTTTCCACAATTTCTATACAATTTGCGTACAAGTAGTTATTTTTTGCTTTTTTTAGTAATATAATATTAATATAATCTAACATTTCTAAAATTTCTTCTTTGCCTTTATATAGTGGTTCTGCAAATTTTATAATATCAATTATATCTTTATTTTCAAGTTCATCTATTAATTTTTGTATGTTATTATATTCTTCTTGCTTGTCCTTTAAAAAAATAGCTTTTCCTATACTTCCTTGAAATGTTTCTAATATATTTTCATTTATATTTGTTAGTCCATAGTTTATTTCAAGATATTCTTTTATTTCTTTGTTTTCTATATTTTGAAAGTGTAATATCATGCATCTTGATTTTATTGTTTGTAAAAAATCACTTTCATTGCTTCCTATTAATATTAGTATTGCAAAAGAAGGTGGCTCTTCTAGTGTTTTTAGTAAACAATTTTGTGCTTCTTTAGTCATTTTGTCCGCAGAATCTATTATATATACTTTTTTAGATGATATTATTGGCTTTTCTTGTATTTTCTTTTGCAAATACCTTATTTGATCAATTTTAATACTATTACCATCTGGTTCAATTAATAAAAAGTCTGGGTTATTATTTGAATCAAACTCTATACATGATTTACACTTACCACAATATTTTTCTTCTTGAATACATAAAAGCATTTTGCTAAATTCTTTTGCAATCATTTTTTTGCCAATACCACTATTACCTATAAATAAATAACTATGTGAAACTGTATTTTGTTTAACTGCCTTTGTAAGTGTTTCTTTTATTTTGTAATTTCCATATATTTTTTCAAACATTCATATCTCCATTTTATTGTACTTTTCCCCATTTATTTAATGGCCATATTCTTATTGAAACTGTACTTTCTATTTTTTCTAATGGAATACATCCAAAAGCTCTACAGTCTGTACTATGGTTTCTGTTGTCTCCCATGGCAAATACACAGTTTTCTGGAACTGTAAAATCAGAAAATCCAACTCCTACAACATCTGTTTCTACTCCTGGTTGTAAATAATTTTCTTCCAATTTTTCTCCATTTATATAAACTTTTCCGTCTTTTATTTCTACATGTTCACCTGGTAAGGCTATTACTCTTTTTATATAACTTCTTTTTCCTATTTCTAGAAAATTACCTATAAACCATGATAGTCCTTTTCTATTTTTGTATTTTGCTATAGGATTACTTGTATCTATGTCAGAAATTGAATATGTTATTTTGGCTGGTTCTTCAAAAGTAATTATTTGACCTCTACTAGGTAATTTTTTTGTTGTTCTACCCCATCTATTAAGCCATAATCTTTCATCTTGTACTAATGTTGGATACATTGATATTTGTTTTACTATTGTTGGTGTTCCTATAAAATACCTAAATAGCATAGCCAATACTAATGCTATAATTATGCAATATGCCCATTCTAATATTTCTTTTGCAGTTGAACTCAACTTAACTCACTTTCCTTTCTAGCTATCTAATTTATGCCTTTTTTATTATACATTATTTTTTTTATTTTATCAATAGTTAATTATCCTTTAGTTGGTACTCTAACAACAACTTCTGTTCCTTGTCCTACAACACTTTTAATATCTATACTTCCACCATTTTTATCTAAAATTTCTTTTGCAATAGAAAGCCCTAGTCCTGTTCCTCCCATTTCTCTAGTACGTGCCTTATCTACACGATAAAATCTTTCAAATATTCTATTTAAGTCTTCTTCAGGAATTCCAATTCCATTGTCAAAAATTTTTATATATGCATCATTATAAACAAAACCTACATATATTTTTATTTCTCCACCATCTTTTGTGTATTTTATACTATTTGATAAAATATTTAAAACAACTCTTTCAATTTCACTTTTATCAGCATATACTGGTGGTACATCTGCAGTAACAAAACAATTTACAGTATGATTTTTCTTTTTTATTTCTATTGCAAGCTTGTCCTGACATTTTTTTACCAATTCTCCTAAATCAAATGATTCTTTTTGCGTTTTCTTTTTATTACTGTCATATCTTGAAAGAGTTAATAAATCTGTGACCAACTTTGCCATTCTTCTCGCTTCAACAGCTATAACATTTAAAAATTTTTCTTGTGTTTCTTTATCATATTCACCTTCTAATAATGTATCTGCATACCCCATAATTGATGTTATTGGAGTTTTTAATTCATGAGATACATCTGCAACAAATTCTTTTTGCATGTTATCTAATTTTACATGTTCAGTAATGTCTTGTATTACTGCTATAACACCATCTGGTCTATCTGTTTCGTTTTTAAATGGTGCAAAAAATACATTTACATATCTATCTTCCACTTGAATTCTTTGTTCTGTAGATGTCCAATTTTCCAAATAAATTATTTTTTCCATATTTATATCTAATTTAAATTTTGAAAATATGTCATCAAATGTATTATCTTCAGGTCTAATACTTAGAAATTTTTTTGCAGCAGGATTTATTAATATGATTTCTCCTTGCATATTAAATGCTATAATTCCATCTGTCATATGTAACAATATGGTTTCTATTTGATTTTTTTGAGTTGAAACCTCACTTAAATTTTCTTTTAATTCTGTTGTCATTTCATTTATTATATTTTCTAAATCATATGTTTCACTTTTAAATTTAGCTTTTTTTATTTTTTTATCTTCCTCTGTTATTTTTTCTGCACTTTTTATTAATTTATTAATAGGATATATTACAAATTTAGATAAAACTATTGATATTGCTATTACAACAATTAAAATTAATACAAATGCAATTATTGAAATTAATTTTGTTTGTTGACTTATTTGTGTTAAAGATTGTTGTACCTGTTCTAATGAATTTATTTGATTATTAGAAATTTGAACATTTAGCTGTTCTATTGTTTCTAAATAAAACATAGCAAGTCCACTTCCTATGATAATACTTGCTAATAAAAAAACTAATATAATTTTAATTTGTATTGTTTTAAACATAATTTTCCCCTATTTTACTAATTTTTTAATTTCGTTGTAAATTTTATCTTCAGCATTAACAGATGATACTTTTAAAGCATTTTTTCCCATTTGATCCATTAAATTTTTATTTAATGCTATATTTTTAATTGTTTTATTTAAAACCTCAGAATTTAATTCGTCATTAAGTATAATTTTGGCTGCATTAATTTCTTCTAAAACTTTAGCATTATATAATTGATGATTATGACTAACATTTGGTAATGGTATAAGTATAGAAGGTTTTCCTAAATTTGAAATTTCTGTAATCGTCATTGCACCACTTCTTGAAACTATAACATCTGAAACATTCATAATTTCTTCCATATTATATATGTATGGTAATATTTTAATACCTGGTATATTGTTTATATTTATATTGTTGTTTTCCAATTCTTCTTTTATAATATCATATTGTTTTGGACCAGCACCTAAAATTATTTGATATTCTTTGTTTAATTTATTTTTAGCAATTTCAATAACAGCTTGGTTTATTTTTTGAGCTCCTTGGCTTCCTCCAAAAATTAAAATTATAGGTTTTGTTTCATTTAATCCTACTTTTTTTATAATGTCTAATTTTTTATTTATAGTATAATCTTGTTTTTGTATTTTAACAGGAGTTCCAGTACAAACTATGTTTTTAGCATTTTTTATTCTATTTATTGCATCATTAAAAGATACTAATATAGTATTTGTTTTTTTTGCTAAAAATTTTACTGCTTTTCCTGGATAACTATTGCTTTCATGAAGCATTGTTGGAATTTTTAATTTATATGCTGAAGAAATTACAGCTCCACATATATATCCACCTGTTCCAATAACTATATCTGGTTTGAATTCTTCTATAATTTTTTTTGCTTCTCCAAAACCTTTATATGTTTTATACATTTTTTTTAAATTTTCTATTGATATTTTTTTACTTAATCCATATGCATCTATTGTTTTTAATTTGTACCCAGCTCTAGGAACTAAGTCGTTCTCTAGTCCTCTCGTAGTTCCTATAAAAATAATTTCAGAATTTTTTTCTTCTTTTTTTATTTTATTTGCAATTGCAATTCCTGGATTTATATGTCCTGCTGTACCTGCAGCTGCTATAATTACTTTCAATTTTTTCATTCCTTTCTAGCTTTTCTTCGCACTTGCTCTTGATATATTTAATAATATTCCCATTTCACATAATAAAATAAATAACGCCGTTCCTCCGATAGCTAAAAAATGGTAAAGGCATTCCTGTTGCTGGCATTGAAGATGTAACAACTGCAACATTTATTATAACTTGAATTGCTACTAATGATGTTATTCCAATAGCCATTAAACTTCCAAACATATCTGGTGCTCTCATTGCTATTAATATTCCTCTCCATATAAATATTGCAAACAATATTAAAACAGCTGTACAACCAACAAAACCTAGCTCTTCTCCTAATATTGAAAATATAAAATCATTATGTGGTTCTGGAATATATAAAAATTTTTGTTTACTTTCTCCTAAACCTGCACCAAATAATCCTCCTGAACCTATAGCATATAAACTTTGTATTACTTGCCAACCATCTCCTGTAGCATCTTTCCATGGATCTAAAAATGTTACAACTCTTTGTAGTCTATATTCTGAAAATATAATAAGTGCAATTACTCCGTGGAACTCCTATTGCCCCACCAGTAGCCAAGAAATGCCAAAATTTACATCCAGCCATTATCATCATAATACTACAAATTCCAACAATAACTATTGATGAACTAAAATGAGGTTCTAGTAATAATAATCCAATTATTGGTGCTAGCATACAAATATGTTTTAGAAAGCCTTTTCCATAATGTGGTAATTCGTCTCTGTCTTTCATAAGCATTCCAGCATAAAAAATTATCATCAATAATTTTACAATTTCTGATGGCTGAAAAGATAATGTTTCAGTAACGTAAATCCATCTTTTAGCACCATTTACAGTTTTTCCTGCAACTAAAACCAAAATAAGTAATATAAGTGCAATCCACCATGATTGTTTATAAAATTTTTGATAAAATCTATAATCAATTTTTGATACAAACAACATTGCAACTATACCTAAAATAGCAAATAATAATTGTTTTGAAAAATATGAATAACTATCTCCACTTTCAGCTAAAGCAGAAGGTGAACTAGCTGATAAAACCATTATTAAACCTATTGAAAGTAACAATAATATTGTTATTAACAATGTGAAATCTATAGGATTATTTAAAAAACTTGAAAAACTTTTTTCTTTTTTCTTTTTTGTCACAGTTACTTCCCTTCTTTCTTATGTTATTTATATTATTTTAAGTCCAATAATGCATAATACAAGTGTTACTAAACTAAAAACTATAACTACTTTATTTTCTTTCCAACCTAATAATTCAAAATGATGATGTAATGGTGCCATTTTGAAAAATCTTTTTCCTGTTTTTTTGAAATATGCAACCTGTATTATTACTGAAATTGTTTCAATAACAGGTATAAGAGCAATTACTAATAGTATTAATGGCATTTTTAAATATAATGCTAAAGCAGAAATTACACCTCCTAAAAAAAGTGAACCTGTATCTCCCATAAATACTTTTGCTGGGTGTAAATTAAACATTAAAAATCCTAATATTGTTCCAATAACAATGCTTCCAAATATTGAAACTTCAGTAACTCCAAATGCTGTTCCAATTAATGTTAAACATGTAACTATAATTGCACATATGCTAGATGAAAGCCCATCTATTCCATCTGTTAAATTAACCGCATTAGTTGTGCCTAAAATTACAAGTATTGCAAAAGGAATGTATAAAATAATTGGTAAATTTATATATGTTTTTAAAATTGGTATATAAGTTTCTGTTCCTATTTGTAATCCATGTGTTAAATAAATTACATAAATAACAGATATTACAAGCAAACCAATCATTTTATAACTTGGTTTTAACCCCTTTGTATTTTTTAGTACTAATTTTTTAAAATCATCTATAAAACCTATAACACCAAATCCAATTGTTAATATAAGCATTGGAATTAATTTATTAGCAGTATTGTTTAATCCATTTGCATTTAAAAATATATATCCTCCTGTAACAACTAAAATCATAGTTAATATCATTATAATGCCACCCATTGTTGGTGTGCCTTGTTTTTTTAAATGAGATTGTGGTCCATCATCTCTTTCTATTTGCCCTACTTTTAATTTTTTTAATATTGGTATAATAATAAATCCTAATATAACTGCAACTATAAATGCAATAATTAACATGCATGTTTCTATTCTCATTTTACCAAACCTTTCTTCTCCTGTATTTATTTAATGATTATTTTGTTTTTTTATCTAATTGTGATATTATATCATTTACAATTATTCTTTCGTCAAATGGGTATTTTACTCCATTTATTTCTTGATAAGGTTCATGACCTTTTCCAGCTAAAACTATAATATCTCTTTTTGTACACATCTTTATAGCTTCTTTTATTGCTTCAACTCTGTCTACTACCACTTTGTATTTTCCTTTAGTTTTTTTCATTCCTTCTTCAATTTGTTCTACTATTTTTTTAGGATCTTCAGTTCTTGGGTTATCTGATGTTATAAATGTAAAATCAGCTATTCTTCCTGATATTTCTCCCATTATAGGTCTTTTTCCAGTATCTCTGTCTCCACCACATCCAAATACAGATATTACTTTTCCTCTTGTATAACTTTTAACAGCTTGTAAAATATTTTCTAAACTTTCTGGTGAATGTGCATAATCTATCATAATTGGTAATTCTCTTTTATTGTCTACTAATTCTGATCTTCCAGGCACTCTTACTTCTAATAGTGCTTCTTTTACACTTTCTGGATCTATTCCAAATTTTTGTGCTACACAAATTGCTGCTAATGAATTATATACACTAAATCTTCCTGGTATGCATGTTTTAACCCTTTCACTTCTATCCTTTATTTTTACTCTAAAGTCTACATATGAATTTGTTATAGTTATATCTCTTGCTAAAACATCTGCAAAATTATCAATTCCATATGTTGTTATATTATTTTCTGGAAATAAATTTGGAATTTTTGAACCATGTAAATCATCTATATTTACAATTCCATTTTTACACATTTTAAATAATTTCAATTTTGAATTGAAATAATCTTGCATATCTGGATGTTCTTTTGGACTTATATGATCTTCTGAGAAATTAGTGAATAATACAATATCAAAATTACATCCATCTACTCTATGTAATTTTAAACTTTGTGAAGAAACTTCCATTACAACTGCTTCTACACCTTCTTCTACCATTTTCGCAAATGTTTGTTGTATTTCTAAACTTTCTGGAGTTGTTCTGTCACTATCTTTAATTTTTTTACCGTTTATATATGTAGCAATAGTACCAATTAATCCAACCTTTTTACCAGCTTTTTCTAATATTTGTTTTATCATAAATGTTGTAGTAGTTTTTCCTTTTGTTCCTGTTACACCTATTAGTTTGAACTTTTTTGATGGATTGCCATAAAAATTTGCAGAACAAATAGCTAATCCTATTCTAGTATTTGGAGCAACAATTAATGTAACACTTTCTGGAAGATTTAATTGCATGAAGTTATAGCCTTCTTCTACCATAATTGCACTAGCTCCATTTTCTATTGCATTTTCTATATATTTGTGACCATCTACTGAAAAACCTTTTATTGCTATAAATAAAAAGCCTTCTTTTACATTTTTTGAATTATTTTCTATTCCTATTATATCTTTTTCTATATTTCCTTTAACTTTAAGGTTTTCAAGCCCTACTAATATTTCTTTTAAATTCATTTTCCTCATTCCTCTCTATTTTTGTTCTATTATATAACTTTTTTTTTTATTTGTCTATTACTACAATTATATTATTTTATTTTTGTATTTATACTGTTGCTATTCATAATTTCTGTGCATTAATATTCACAATGTTGTTTATTATATACTTCCAATTTAAATTCATTTGAATATTTAGACATAAAATGAACCCTCCTTATTAAACTTTTTTGTCTAATAATTGGGGTTCACTTCATTTAATTTCTACTATGCATGACCTTATGTATTTCTACTTTTGGTCTATATATAGTTTTAATTCATTCTTCCTTTTATTATTTTTAGTCTTGCAAATTCTTCTCTTTCACGTTCCTCTAGTATATTTTTTATTTCATGTTCTATTTTTTTATCATTTGGAATAATAATATCTTTTAATGCATTTGACCTTGTTGTTACTTTATTTATAGCTTTGTTTAATCTCGATATTGTATTTTCTAATTCGGCAAGTAAAATTATTTTTTTCTTTATATTGTTAAATTCTATTATAGTTTCATCAACTGCACTTGTTGTTCCATATAATCCATATTGTAGTGTATTATCTTGTTCTTCAAATATTATAGATGGTATTTCAACTCCCATTACTGTTTTATATTTTATATTTACACTATCTTCTATTTTTATTTCTTCAGATATATTTATTAGTTCGTCTATTCCAATATCAATAGATGCATTTATAAGTTTTTTATATGCAACTTCAAAATCTTCTTTTAATTGTGTTTTTAGTTGTTCTCTTTTTTGTTCATATTTTCCCTTTTCAACAGTTAAAATAAATTTCTTTTTTTCTAATAAGTCATGACCTTGTTCTGAAAGTTTTATTTTGCCTTGTAGTCTCATTAAATTATTTTTTGTTGGTATTGCACTAGTATCCACTAAATTTCACCACTTCTTTACTTTATTGTTTTACTCTTTTACTTTTATCAATTTTGTCTAATTCACTTTCAGGCAATATGTCTAAAAGTTCCCATGCTAAGTCCAAAGTTTCATTTATTGTTCTTGACTCATATTGTCCCTGGTTTATAAATTTTTGTTCAAATTCATCACCAAATTTAATATATTTTTTATCTGTTTCAGATAAATCTGACTCTCCTAATACTTTTGCTAATGCTCTTACATCTTGTACTTTTGAGTATGATGAAAAAAGTTGATCAGAAAGTCCTTTATGGTCTTCTCTTGTATATTCTTTACCTATTCCATCTTTCATAAGTCTAGATAAAGAATCTAAAATATTTATAGGAGGATTTATTCCTTGTTTATATAGTGTTTGAGATAATACTATTTGTCCTTCTGTTATATAACCTGTCATATCTGGTATAGGATGTGATATGTCATCATTTGGCATTGTAAGTATTGGTATTTGTGTTATTGAACCTTTTCTTCCTTTTATCATTCCAGCTCTTTCATATATAGAAGCTAAATCACTGTATAAATATCCAGGATATCCTTTTCTACTTGGAATTTCCCCTTTTAATGTTGAAACTTCTCTTAAGCTTTCTGCATATGCTGTCATATCTGTTAAAATTACCAATACCTGCATATCTAAATCAAATGCTAAATATTCTGCACAAGTTAATGCTACTTTAGGTGTTAAAATTCTTTCAATTGCTGGATCATTAGATAAATTTTGAAATGTAACAACTTTAGAAAGTATTCCATTTTCCTCAAAACTTTTCTTGAAAAATTCTGCTGTTTCATATTCTGCTCCCATTAGTCCAAAAACAATTGCAAAATTTTCACTATCTTTTATATTTGCCTGTCTTATTATTTTTTCTGTTAAATCATTATGGTTAATACCACTACCAGAAAATATAGGTAATTTTTGCCCTCTTATTAAAGTCATTAGTCCATCTATTGCAGAAATTCCTGTTTCAATATAGTTTCTAGGATATTTTCTAGCTATAGGATTTATTGGGCTACCATTTATATCTCTTTCAATATTTGATTTAATTTCGCCTAAACCATCTATTGGTCTTCCAGCTCCATCAAAAAATCTGCCTAACATATCTTTTGATAGTTTTATTTGTAATGGTTTACCTTTTAATATAGTTTTTACACCTTTTGCATTCATTCCATTAGTTCCTTCATATACTTGAATTACAGCAATATCTTCTTTAAGTGTAATTACATTTCCTATTCTTTTTTCTTCATTTTCTAGTATAAGTTCAACTTGTTCACCAAATGCAAGTTCTTGTGGTGTTTTTATATATACTAAAGGACCATTTATTTGTTCTAAACCTAAATATTCTGTTTTCATATTTAATCATTCCTTTCTTAAGACACAAACCAGGTTGGAAAAGAATTAAATATTGTAATTATTTTTCAACCTTAATTTTAAAATTGTAAATTTTTACATATATGGTTTGTATTCTTCTTCCAAAGCTCTAAGTTTAGATTTTATTTTTTTATTAAATTCATTGAATTTTTGTAATTCACTTTCATCATTTCCTATATTAAATTTTAATTTTACATATTCTTCAAAAAAATGTAATTCTCTAATTTTAGATATAGGTATAGATTGTTCTATTAATTTTAAAGAATTGTCATATAAGCATAATATTGATTCCATCATTTTAAATTGCTTTTTTATAGAAACCGATGTATCTATGCTATTCATAGCATTTTGTTGTAAAAAACCAACTCTTATTGCTTTACATACCTCTAGTATAAGTTTTTTATTGTCTGATAATACATCTTGACCAACAACCTTAGATATTTCTAATAATTCATTTTCTTCTTCTAGCAATTTTACAATTCTTTGTCTATATTCATTGAATTTTTCATTTACATTTTCTTCAAACCAATCTTGTAATGAATTTAAATATTCACTATAGCTTATATTCCAATTAACAGCTGGATAATGCCTAGAATAAGCTAGTTCTCTGTTTAATGCCCAAAATACATGTACAAATCTTTTTGTATTTTGTGTTACTGGCTCTGAAAAATCAGAACCTTGTGGTGATACAGCCCCAATGATTGTAACTGTTCCTGTTGTTCCATTAAAACTTTGCGTTTTACCAGCTCTACCATAAAATTCTGAAAGTCTAGATGGTAAATAAGATGGATACCCTTCTTCTGCTGGCATTTCTTCTAGTCTACCTGAAATTTCTCTTAAAGCCTCTGCCCATCTAGATGTTGAATCTGCCATAACAGCTACATTATATCCCATATCTCTATAATATTCTGCAATAGTTATTCCTGTATAAATAGACGCTTCTCTTGCTGCAACAGGCATATTAGATGTATTTGCAATAAGTACTGTTCTTTCCATTAAAGGTCTTCCTGTTCTTGGGTCAACTAATTTTGGAAATTCCTCTAGAACATCTGTCATTTCATTTCCTCTTTCCCCACAACCAATATATACTATTATGTCTGCATCACACCACTTTGCAAGTTGATGTTGAAGCATTGTTTTGCCTGTTCCAAAACCTCCTGGAATCATTGCTGTTCCACCTTTTGTAATAGGAAAAATAGAGTCTACAACTCTTTGTCCAGTAAATAATAATTCATTAACTTCCGTTCTTTTTTTGTATGGTCTTTGTTTTCTTACTGGCCATTTTTGTGCCATTGTAATTTCTACTATTTTACCTTCTTTTGTTGCAATTTTAGCTATTGTATCATTAACTGTATATCTTCCTTGTCTTGCAATTTCTAAAATTTTTCCTTCCACTTCAAATGGAACCATTATTTTATTTATTACACTACTTGTTTCTTCAACTTCGCCAATTATAGTGTTAGATTTTATATTATCTCCAATTTTTAAAATAGGCTTAAAATTCCATTCTTTATTTGGATCCAATTTTTTTACAGTTGTTCCTTTGGTTATAAAATCTCCTGTTTTCATTCTTAATGTATTTAAAGGTCTTTGAATACCATCAAAAATATTACCTATTAAACCGAGGTCCTAATTCAACAGATAAAGGACTTCCTGTGGAAACAATATTTTCTCCTATTTTTAATCCATCAGTTTCTTCATAAACTTGGATTGTTACTGTATCTTTTTCTAATTTAATTACTTCGCCCAATAATTTGCTGTTTCCAACTAAAACCATTTCATGCATTGCAAAATCTTGTTCCCCTCTTGCAATTACAACTGGGCCATTAATTGAGATAATTTTTTTAAAATTTTCCATTTATTCATCGACCTCTATCTTAAATTTTTCATCAATTATAGTTTTTAAAAGATTATCAATTGCTTTTTTCTTTGTTTTATTTACACATTTACTCCCACCAATGTTAGTATTATCTAGTGTTTCTATTTTATATTGAAATTGTTTTCTTATTTGTTCTTTGTATTTTTTTTCATCGTTTTCTATTAAATATATTGTTATATCATCTGTAGGTTTTACTTCTAATTTTTTTAATGCTTCATTTATGTTATTTATTAAAAAGTTATAATATTGTTCTTTTGTTGTAAATTCAAGTATTTTTTGTGTTACTTGTCTTTTTATTTCTTTTTTTAATTCTTCTTCTTTTTCATTTAATTTAAATCTTGCTTCATTATTTAAATTAAAAATATCTGTGTTGTATTTTTGTTCTAACTTTTTTATTTTTTCATTATATTTTTTTTCAATTTCTTTTTCATATTCTTTTATTTCTTGATTTATATCTTCATTTACTTCTAAATTTGTTTTTTCTATTATTGTTTCTGATTCTGTTTTTGCTATTTCATAACAATTTTTTTGAAATAAATCTATTTTTTCTTCAATATTACTCATTTAATTTTCATTCCTCTCTAAAGTTTTGAATTATTATAAATTTATATTGTTACTATTAAAGGTGTTTTTTTATTTTGTTTTATATTTTCAATTGTTGTTTGAGCTAAATTATTTATATTTTTGCTAATTACTAAAATTCCAACATCTTTATTGTTTGATATTTCCTCTATAATTTTATTTGCGTCATCATTTTCATTCAAAACTTCTACATGCATTCCAGCTAATCTCATTCCAACAGAAATGTCTAAATTATCTGTTAAACCATAAATTTTCATATTTAATCATATTCCTTTCATGCTTTGGCTTTAAAGTATTTTTATTGATTTAAAATCATTATAGAAATTATTAAACCATAAATTGCAATACCTTCTGCAAGTCCAGCAAATATAATTGTTTTACCTAATAAACTTGGATTTTCGCTAATAGCTCCTACCGCACTAGATCCAACTAATGCAACTGCTATACCTGCACCCAAACAAGCAAGTCCTGTTGAAAGTGCTGCTGCTATCATAGCCATACCTTTATCTTTTGAATCATTTTGAGTTGTTTGTGAATCTTCACTTTGTATTTCTCCATTTTGTTCATCATAGTTTACAGTTGTTGCTGCATGAACAACTCCCCCTAATATTGCTATAATCATTACTACTAAAACTAATACATAAAAAATTTTTGTTTTCATTATAAATCACATACCTTTCTTTTTAATTTTCTTCTATTTCATTTTTTATAGGTTTATACTGTTTTCCATTACCTGTGTAAAACCTACTAAATAATTCATAATATTCCAGTCTAAGTACTTGAATTGCAACTATTAGTCCTTCTAGTACAATAACTAAAATATTTCCAATTATTGCAACAGCTATACTTCCAGCTCCACTTACCATATTTGCTAATATAAATACTGCCATACATAATCCGAACATGATTTATTGCAAATGCAGCAAGTCTAACAAATGATATTGTATTACTTACCATAGATAGTAACATTTCGATTATTTCAAATATTTTTTCAACAATTGAGTTTTGAGTTTCTTCTTTCTTTTTTGTTATTATCATTGAAATTTTATCTTTAAATGCTATAACTAATAGGCAAATTATTAAAAGTGTAATTAGAATTCCAGCAGATATATATAATTTTCCGTTTATAAAGTAATATACAATTGATGATAAAATTAATGCATAAAATATTAAACCTGCTAAGCCATTTTCACTTAGAAAAATTTTGGTTTTGTCTTTGTTTTTTATTCCATTTAATATATTTAATATCATTGCAATAAAAATTAATATAACTCCAAAACCAATTCCACAAATTAACATTGTTGTAATGTTTTCCATTGGGCTTATTAGTAAACTTGGAATGATGTTTTCTTTTCCAAATATACTACCATATAAAAAGCCAAATATTATTGCAGAAATTCCTCCAGCTATAAATATTGGTCCTAATGATTTTTTCTTTATTGATAAAATAATTCCTATAATTGCAATTACTAGTCCTTGACCAACATCTCCAAACATAAATCCAAACATTAAAAATGCTGTTATTGCTACAAAACCTGTTGGATCTATTTCTGTGTAATTAGGTGTTCCATACATTTCTACTATTGTTTCAAATTTACTAAATAGTTTGTTATTTTTTAAATATGTTGGTGGATTTGTTGCAACTTCATCATATTCTTTAACTTTGTATTGAATGTCTTTTTCTTTTTTTAGTCTTGGTATCATTTCTTTTAGTTCTTCGTTTGGTATCCAGCCAATTATATAGAAATTTCCTTTTTTGTCATGTACCAAATATTTTTTTAAACTGTTTACTTTTTCTAATGTTTCTAATTGCCTATATAAAAATAATAATTTTGATTCATTTATTTTTCTTATTTCTGTTTGGTGTGTTTCTTCTTTTATTATTGTTTTTTTACATTCGTTTATTTCATAATTCATTTTAGAAATTATGTCTTTTGGTATTCCTTCTCTTTCTTTTGGTAACCAAATTCTTTCGAATTTCATCATATTAAAATAACTATCTATGTTTGTTTCATACTCTTTGGTTGTAAAGTACATAAGCCATATATCATCATTTTCTTCTGCTATTTTAAACATAATTGCATTCATGTTTTCAATTTCTTTTTCTATTTTTTCATAATATTGTTTTTTTACTTTTCCATATCTTTCTCTTATATATCTTAGCTCATATATTTTACCTAAGTCAACTTCCAATTTACTTAATTTTGTTATTGGATATATTGTTTCTTCTAGTTCTTTCATCTTATTTTTTGCATTTTCTAATTCTTTTTCAGATTCTTGTAATTCATTTTTTATTGGCTCAATTTCTTTAATTATTTCATCTATTGAATATTCTAAATTTACTTTAGTAAATTTTTCACTATAACTCATTTTTAGCTTGTCCATTAAGTTTTTGCATTCTTTTAGCATTTCTCTCGCTTTTGTATTATAACTATAAGATGATAATTTCCAACCTTTTTCATAAACTTTTTCCGCTTCTTCTGGTTGCAATCCACTATCTAATAAATACATAGCTATAAACTTGTCCATTTTTTCTTCTTTTCCAACAATGCTAAGTAACTTCATTTTTTCAATAGCCATTTATATCACATTCCTTTCAACTTTTTGTTTGGAAATATTTATATAATAATTTTATTTTCAATTTCACTTTTTGGTAAATTATAATTAAGACTTTCTAAAATAATTATTACATTTTGCATTTTTATTTCTTGTATTAACATATAACAAAATACCATACTAATATTATATTTTGAGCTTAAAAACTCCCTTTGATATTTTTTATATAAATATTTGTTTATGCTTTTTTCCAATTCACTTTCTTTAATATTTTCTACTATTTTTTTATATGAAGTGTCTTTTAATACTTTTTTTATCTCTTCAAAATCATCTGCTTTAATTAATTCTTCCATTTTTTCTTTATTAATTTTGTAATTTATATTTATTAGTTTTTCCTTAATTGTTTCTTCAGATACTTTATAATTTTTCTTTAATCTGTATAACCAAATTATGTTTAATAAATCTATTCTTTCCCCAATAATGTTTGTTAAATTTTTGTCAAATTCCTTTGATTTGTTATATAAACTTAATAAATATTTTTTATCTAAAAGACTTTCTATTTCATTTATAGAAATATTTTCAATTCCTCCATTTTCTTCAAAGTATTTTTTTATTAATCTGTAATAATTAGATTTTTTTATTTTTTCTAAAAATTCTTCTTCGCTTTCTACTCCGAGTTATTCCATCTAAGTTTTTAAATATATTGCTTGTCCATATTTCAAGGCTTTCTAATTTTTTTTTCATATTTACACTATTAGTTAAATTTTTTAATACTTCTTTAATACAGTTAATCTCATATTTTGATATATATATATCAAATATTTCTTTTTCCTTCTGATTTAATATTCTTTCTATTTTGAAAATATCATTTATAATTATTTTGTCCAATTCTTGTTCAATTTTTATTCTGCTTGAATTTTCATTTATATTTTTTAAAACCTCTAATTCTGTTTTCAAAAAATACACTGCACTATTAAAATCATTTTGTTTTGCTAAATCATATATATCTTTTTTACTTAATCCTTTAGCATACATTCCCTTCAGTTTTGCATTTATGTTTGCATACCTTAAGTTAGATACTCGCATAATTTGACCACATTCCTTTTAACTATTTTTTAAAATATTGCTTACAATTCTATTAACAAGTACTTGCTGATTTTTTTTGTATAATTCGTCTATTTGATTTAAATTCGCTTTTAGCTTATTCTCTATTGTTTCTTTATTTTTATTTAATTTTTCTTGTATTTCTTGTTCTTTTATATTTAATTTTGCTTTATATATATTTTCAATTTTTATTTTTTCTTTTTCTAATTTTTCTTCTATTATTTCATCCATGTTGTTTTTCATTTGTTCTGCTGTTTTTACTGTTTGTTTTGCCATATTATCGATGTCTATTAATTTACTAATAATTTTTTCCATTATTATAACATCCCTTTCCTATTGTTTATTTCTTTAATAATATTTTTTGCAGTTAAAATGCCAACATATTCTTCTGGTAATACTATTTCGTTTATATCTAATTTTTCTAAAACTTCTTTGTGCATTTTATCACCTGCTTTAGCTATTATATATTTAACTTTTGATTCTTTTAGTGCTAAACATGCCAAAATACTAACAGAAATGTCTTCTCCTATTCCTACTATTGCAATATCAAAATCATTTATTGGCAATTTATCAAATGCATCTATAGAAGTAATATCCATGCAAATTGCTTTTTCTACAAATGTACTTGCCTTTTCCACTAATCTCATGTTTTTGTCAATTGCTAATACTTCGACACCTTCTTCTGTTAGTTTTTTTGCCACACTCATTCCATATATTCCAAGTCCTATTACGACACATTGTTTCTTCATTTTTATATTCCTTATATTTAATATTTAGGTTTTTATGGATGCCTATAAACCTTTTTATAGCATTAATTTTCCTTCTACAAATTTTATATTTCCATTATTAGTTTGTTTTTTATCCACAATAAACAAACTAACAGCAGTTATAGGCCCAACTCTTCCTATAAACATTATTGCCATTAATATTATTTTTCCAAATACATTTAATATGCTTAAATCCATTATTCCAAGTCCAGTAGCAGAAAATGCAGAAACACAATGAAATATTATATTTTCTAATCCTATATCATCAAAATAAATCATTAATATGACTGCTACTAAAATTACAAACATACTTAAACCTGTAATTGTAACTGCTTTTCTTAACATATTTTGGTTTATTTCTCTATAAAATATTACTGTTTCTTTTTTATTTCTTAAAGTTCCAGCAATAGTTAAAATTAAAATTGCAAAAACTACTATTCTTATACCTCCTGAAGTTGAACCAGGTGCTCCTCCTATAAACATTAGTATTACTGCTATAATTCTTGTTGCTTGTGAACATTCTGCCATATTTACAGTGCTAAATCCAGCTGTTCTTAGTGTTACACTTGTAAAACATGCCTGTAAAAGTGTTAAACTAGGTTCCATTAGTTTTATTAGTAAAACAGAAACAAATAATACTAATATAGTTGTTGATAATACTAATTTAGAATGAAATTGTAATTTTTTTATAGTTTTGTTTTTTAAACATGCAAATAGGTCTTCTAATACAAAGAAACCAATTCCTCCTAAAATAATAAGAGCCATAAAAACAATATTCATGTAAACATCATCTTTTAAATATTCTAAACTATTTCTTCCTATTATATCAAAACCTGCATTACAAAAAGCTGTAACAGAATGAAATATTCCATACCATATTCCTTCTTTAAAGCCATATATTGGTATAAAACCTATAGCTAATAATATTGCTCCTATTATTTCTATTGTGAAAGTATAATAAAAAATATGTTTTACTCTTTCTTTTATGTGTGCATACATATCGTCATTTATACTATCTCCAGCTAAGATTATGTCTGCTATTTTTACTTTTTTGTTATTTAATGTTAATATAAATACTATTAAACTCATAAATCCAAGTGCACCTATTTCGTTTAATATTAATAATACTATTTTTCCTAGATAATTGAATTGTTCTGATATAACTACTGTTGAAAAACCATCTACACATATTCCAGATGTTGCTACGAATAAAGAGTCTATAAAAGATATTGGACTGTTATTGCATGCTGGCAATGAAAGTAAAATTGCTCCGATTAAAATTGCTAGGGAAAAACCTAAAATTGGTACTATATATATTCTCTTTTTCTTTAGCATTTTTTCTTCTCTTTCTTTTGGTATTTTTTCACATATAATTATATACTTAATTTTTTTTTTGTAAAGAGGTTTATTAAAATTTATTTTGTTCATGTGCGAAATTTGCAAAGCAAATTTCTGTGCAACATATTTCTAATATTTCACAAAAATTTTATTTCCTTTCTTAATTTTAATTCCTTCTGTTGGCGTCTGCTCTTTAATTATTGTATTTTCTATATCTAAACTCTCTTTATTTTCTTCTGTAATTCCTTCAATACTTATTTCTAATCCTACTTCTTTTAATATTTTTTTTGCTTCTTTTATTGATAGTCCTGTTATATTTGGTACACTTACTTCCTCTATTTCCTCAACTTCATCTTCATTTCCTTGTGTAACCTCTAAATATGGTAATAATTCACTAAATATCTGACCTCCAACTGGTGCTGCAACACCACCTCCTTGTGTTATGCGCCGTTTATTGCAGTCAAATATTTATAAAAATAATTTAACAAAACTGCTAAATTTCAACATTTTAAAGGTTAAAGGTAACTTCAACTCTTAAATCAGAATAAACTTCTATCCTCTTTATAATTTCTTTTAAAAAATCATTAGTAAATTCTTTTCCATTTTTATAGTCTTCTATTATTCCTTTAATTCTTTCTTCATTTATATTACTATTGTGATTTTCTTCAAATTCTTCTATTTTTGATTTTATAGAATTTATATCTGACTTTATTTTTTCATATTGTTTTTTAAATTCTTCAATAGTTATAGTTTTATCACATTTTTTATTATATAAAATACTTTTTCTTCGTTCTAATTTTTCAATTTCATTCTTTAGATTTTTAATATTTTTGTATTCTTCACTATTCTGTTTATAATAATCAATTACTTTATTAGTTGTTTGATTTATTTCAATAAAACTTAATCTCTTTTGGACTTCTGTAATTACTATTTCATTTATATGTTTTTCATTTATAAATGTTTTGTTTTTACACTTTTCTGGTCTTTTATATACCATACTACATTTAAAACCTGCACTATCATATAAATATTTTTTTCCATCTTTCGATTTGAATAATTTATATTGATACTTTGATTTACAATGTCCACAATAAAGTAGATCCTTTAACAAAAACTGATATGTTGTGCCTTTCTCTTTATGTTTATTGTCTTTTATTTCCTGTACTCTGTTATATTGTTCCTTACTAATTATTGCCTCGTGTGTATTTTCTTTTATAGTCCAAGATTTTCTATCTTTATTTTTTTTACAAGTTTTTTTCATATAGTTTGTTATATACTTGTTTGTTACCATATTACCACAATAAAACGGATTTGATAAAATTGTATTTATAGTTTCTGGACTCCATTTTTTACTTGCATTTTTCATTTTCATATATCTACTAGGATTTTTTATTTTTTTATCATTTAAAAAGTTTGCAATTTGTGAGCCTGTTTTTCCTTGTATATACATATCAAATATCATTTTTATGTTTTCTGCCACATCTTCATCTATTTCAATTTGATGCTTATCCTCTTTTTTCTTCTTGTATCCATAAGGCGTATAATGTTCAACATATTGTCCATTATCCCTCATTGCCTTTTTATTTGCTCTTACTTTTTTTGATATATCTGCAATGTAATATTGATTTGCTATTCCTCGTAACATTATTGTATCATCTATTTCATACCTTTCTCCACTGTCTAAAAATTCTGTAACTGAAATAAATCTTACATCATTATCTGGGAAAAATTTTTCCGTGTACCATCCTGTTTTATTTTTATCACGAGTTAAACGACTAATATCTTTTACTATAACCATATTGATATATCCTCTTGATATATCAAGCATCATTCTATTTAGCCCTGGTCTTGAATCTAATATTCCAGAATAACCATTATCTTCGTATTCTTCAATTATTTTATATCCGTTTTTTATTGCATAATTAGTTGTAATTTTCCTTTGTGCCTCAATGCTATTATTTTCTTCTGGATGTTCTCTTGATAATCTCAAATATATTCCTGCCCTATATTCTTTCATTTTATCGCAATTTTTCAAAGATATTATATTTATATATTATATAAATATTGTTTTCTATATCTATTTGTATATTATTAATAATTTCTATTATAATATCTTTTTCTATTCCTTTCATATTTAATAAATCCTCAATAACATTAATTATTTTTTCTTCATTAAAAATGTTCTTATGTTGTATTTCTAATATTTTTATTTGTTTTTTTAATAAATATTTTTGATTTATCTTTTCTTTTTGAAATTTTTTATAATCTTCTTTTTCTAACAAATCATTTTTATAATCAATATATAGTTCTTTAGTATCTTCTTCTATTTTTTTTAATTCTTTTAAAAGCTCTTTTATTTCATATTTTTTATACGTGCTATTATAAATTTTTTTAATTATTAAATTTTTTAGTATTTCTTTATTTATCATTCGTTTTAAAGTTTCTTCTATATTTTTATAAATAATATCATTAAGTATTTTTTCTTTGATTCCTTTGCTTTTTCTTATGCATTCTCTTCCTTTATATCTTTTTAGTCCATTTAAACAACATATATTTTTTGATTTTATTTCATTTGCACTATTTTTTTTATATTCAACTTTCATTGTCATTTTTGCACCACATTCCTTGCATATTACAATTCCATTTAATTTCCATTCATGTTTTCTCTTTTTAATATTTCTATTTATTGAACGCATTTTTTGAACTTTATTAAATAATTCTTCTGTTATTATTGGTTTGTGTGTATTATAAATAATTTTCCATTCATCTTGTGGTACATATTTTACTTTTTTAGATTTATAACTTAAATTTATTCTTTTACCATATTCTAAATGTCCTATATATACTTTATTACTTAATATTTTTCTTAAAGTTTCTTCTCTCCAACAGAATCTTTCTTCTCCATTAAATTTTCCGATTTGATGGACTAGAAATTTTACTTTCTTGTAATTCTTTTCTTATATCTTTAATAGATTTACCTTTACTAAATTCTTCAAAAATTTTTTTAACAACTATAGCTTCAGTTTCTTTTATTTCTAATATATGTTTATCTTGTTTATTTTTCATATATCCATATGGAGCTATTGCTCCTAAAAACATACCTTTTTCTTTTCTAGCCCATATACTAGATTTTATTTTTCTTGATATATCTCTACTATACCAATCATTTATTAATGTTCTAAATTGTATCATATCATTATTAGAATTTTTTACTCCAGTATCTACATTATCTAAAACAGATATATATCTTGTATTTCTTTCAAGAAAATATAATTCTATAAAATAATTTGCTTCAAAACTATTTCTTGATAATCTTGATAAATCTTTGGTAATTATAGTGTTTATTATTCCATTTTCTAAATCTACTAACATCTTTTGAAAAGCTGGTCTATCAGTATTAAGTCCTGTATACCCATCATCTATGTAATAATCTACTATATAAAATTCTTTTCCTAATTCTTCTACTTTTTTATTTATAATATTTTTTTGACTAATTATACTATCACTTACTTCTTTATCTCCATCTTCTTGTGACAATCTTAAATATGCTGCTACTTTATATTTTTCATTCATCTTTTACACTTCCATTTAGTTTTGACAATACAAATTCGCATAAAACATCATATAATTTTTCAATATTGTTTGGATTATCTACACATTTTGATATTACTTTATATTTTTTATTATCTATTTCATATATTTTTTCTCCCATCATAATATGTCCCTCCCTTTCTTTTTAACAATATTAAAAAATACAATATTTTATACCAATATTTTTATTTTATATATAATAATAAAAGCAGGCATAATAACATTGACACTTATTAGAACATTTTAAAGTCCGCATCTTTGTTCGTGTGCGAAATTTGTAAAGCAAATTTCTGTGCAACATATTTCTATTATAGGAAGTTCAAAAAAAATTTCTAATATAGAAAAAAGCCGATTTCTCGACTTTAATATATTATCTTGATACATCTTCTTTATTTACTTTTTTTTTTATTTCTTCTACTAATTTAAAAACCTCCATTATCATTGTTTTTTCTACATCAGATGCATTTCTTTTGTTCATTGAATCTAGAACTTTTCTTAGTCTTTTTCTAGAATCTGGTAGAACATATTTATATTCTTCTTCTCTTGAACCATTTATTGCACTTTTTGCATTTTTATATCCAAATTTTCTTGGTATTTTTGAAACATTTTTTTTATCTTCTAATACTTTTTTTATAAATTTTTCATTTTTTCTATTATGTACTGAATAAACAAGTATTGGTTCACTTGGTATTTCTCCTCTTACATATATTTCTAATACATCATACATTCCATTTTTTTCTATATATTCTATTGTATTAGGCATTCCTGCATATGTTTGATTATGATGTTCTGGTACAACTAGTCTTCCCCATCCTTTTGTTGCTACTTGCCCTTCGTATCTTTCTAAAATTGATATTCTGCTTTCTAAATCACATACAGCAATTCCTCTAACTACTACTGTGTATCCCAGTTTTTTTAATTCTGTAATTGACTCATCTGCAATTCTGTTATTTTTCATTGTTCCTTCAAATATAATATTATATTTTTCTCTTCTTAATTCTTCAAATAGTCTGCTTGTCCATGTATTACTTTCTTGATCAGTAATTTTTGTATATAATTGTGGATATAATCTTGCTATTTCTTCACTTTGTGGGTGAAATGGTTTTATTTCGTCACTATTTATTATTATAACATTATCATCTTCAAACATTTTTGAAGAATATCCTAAAATTCCACTTTTTCCTGCACCAGTTTGTCCACCAACTATTACAGCAATAGGATTGTTTTGTGGAGTTTTTCCACTAACATATATTCTTTTTATAATATCATAATATTCATTATGTTCTTCTTCTGTAAGTTTATACTTTTTTAAAACTTCTTCTTCATTCATTGATATTTTCTCCTTTTACTTCTGGTCCATATACATTAATTATTTTATCTATAATTTTTTTATCAAATTGGTACATTTTGGTTCTTTCTTGCATCAAAATTTTTATTTTTTCTTCTTTTGCCTCATTAATTTCTCTAGAAGTTTTTGCAATTTTAGCTGACATAATTTCACTTGCTATTTCTAATTTAGTATTATTGTTCATGACTAATAACCATATTCTCCCTTCTTATAATATATATATAATTATATTATATTTTTACCTGTATTGTCAATAATAAGCTATTTAATTATAGAACTTCTATTAACATACACCTAGATGGTGACCTCCTTCTCCAGTTGGATTATACAATGTTACTAAAACGACAACTTGTGGGTCTTCTATTGGAGCAGTGCCACAAAAAGATGTTACATATTTATTAGTATTTACGCCATCTTCTGAAGTTCCTGTTTTTCCTCCTATTCTATACCCAGCCACTTTTGCATTTTTACCGTGTGCCTTCAGAAACAACAGATTCCATCATACTAAGAACCTTTTCAGATGTTTCCTTTGAAATAACACTACCATTTGATTTTACTGGTATTTCTTTTTCTTCTTTAGTTTTGCTATCTATAATTTTTTTCACTACTCTAGGCTGTATACTATTTCCACCATTAGCAATGCTTGAAACTGCTGTTACTAATTGAATTGGTGTTATTTCAAACCTTTGGCCAAAACTAATTGTTGCAAGTTCTACAGGCCCAGCTTTATTTTCTGCTAAAAATATGCTATTTGCTTCTCCTGGTAAATCTATTTGTGTTTTATTTAACAATCTAAATTTATTCAAATAACTATAATATTTTTGTATTCCCAATTTTTGTCCAAGGCCTATAAAAACTGGATTACATGAATTCATTAGTGCTTGCCTTAAGCTTTCAGCTCCATGTGGCCTATAATATCTCCAACATTTTATTCTAACTCCCGCAACTTCAATTCCTCCAGTACATGAAAACTCTCCAGCTTTATCTGTTTGCGTTATGCCTTCTTCAAGAGCTGCTGATGCGGTTATTAATTTAAAAACAGAACCTGGTTCATATGTATCTGCAATTGCCTTATTTCTCCAAACAGCTTGAAGTTGTTTGGTTTTTTCACTTTGTTCCATTTCATCCCAATTTTGTTGTAATTCTTCTGTATACGCTGAATATGGATCATTTAAATTATAAGAAGGATATGTTGCCATTGCAAGTATATCTCCATTTTTAGGATTCATTACAACTATATTTCCACCATCTGTACATTTGTTGTCTATGCATGCCTCCTTTAGATATTTTTCAACAATAGATTGAATTGTAAAATCTATTGTTAAAACTAAATCATTTCCGTTAACCGCTGATACATAGTTTTCACCTTCATGGCCAATTTCTCCTCCTTTTGCATCAGAATGTCTTTGAATTGAACCTTTTGTTCCTTTTAATTCTTCATCATATTTAGCTTCCACACCATCAAGTCCTTGATTGTCACTTCCACAAAAACCTATAACTTGTGAAGCAGTATTGCTGTATGGATAATATCTTTTCGTGTCTTCATCAATATTTATTCCAGAAGAAATATTATTTTCTTGCATCCAAATTCTTAAATTATCAGTTTTTTCTTTATTTACTTTTTTGGCTAAGGTTTCTATAGAACTTCTTTTAGTAACTTTTTTTAAAGTTTTTTCATAATCTAATTCAAAAAGTTCAGATAATTTTTTTGCTACCTTTTCTTTATCATTTTTTTGTATATTTCCTGGATTAACTGTTACAGTTTCAACTGTACTACTAACTGCTAAAATTGTTTTTTGGTCACTTGCATAAATAGTACCTCTTTTAGGATTTATACTTCTGTCTAACGTTTGTTGTTCATAAGCTAACTGACTTAATTCTTCACCTTTTATAAATTGTATATATCCTATTCTAACTATAAGACATATTAAAATTAAAAATACGACAAAAAGCGTGTTTCTCATTTTTTTCTTACTTGAAAGTTTCATTTCTTGCATAAAAAAATCCTCCTAAATTTATTTTATTAAGAAGATTTTTTCTTTATTCCATTCATATATAATTTATAAATATATACCTTTAAATTAAATTTTATTGTTTAATTTTAAAAAGTTTTTCTACAAACTCCTCGAACCAATTTTTATCATTATGAATTATTACTTCTTCTGAAGCAGATTCTACATAATCTTTTTTAGGTAATGTTACATATACAGTTTGCTTGTTTGTTAACTTTTGCATTCCTAATTTTTCTTTAGCTATTTTTTCAATATTATTTAAATTTAATCCATTTTCAATGCTAACCTTTAGTTGTTCATTTTCTTTTTGAATTGAAGATAAGTCTTTTTTCAAATTTTGAACTTCTGTAAATTTTTCATTTATTTGTGAATTTCTATAACTTATGGTTAATAAAAGAGCAAATAATCCTATTACAACTAATGTTAATTGTACTCTTTTTCTTTTTTGTTCTTCAGTAATTTTTACATCTTGTCTAGGTAATTCATCTACTATTTTTAGTTTATTTCTTTTATGTGCCTTTTTATGTGCTTTTTTTGGTACTTTTGGTTCTAATTTTCTAGGACTAGTTTCATACTGATATGCACTTCTTCCCATAAGTTTATTCACCTCCTTATCTATCGTTCAATTTTCTTTTGTTTTAATTTTTCTCAAATATTCTAAGTTTAGCACTTTTACTTCTTGAATTTTGTTTTTGTTCTTCATCATTTGCTATAATTGGTTTTTTATTTATAATTTTTCCTTCTGATTTTGCCCCACATACACAATATGGCAAATCACTTGGACATATGCATTTTCCCTGGGCATTTGTATATGCATTTTTAACAGCTCTGTCTTCTAAAGAATGAAATGTAATAATACACAATCTTCCTTTTGATTTCAAGCATTTTATGCATTTTTGTACTGTATCATATAATGGTTTTATTTCATTATTAACTTCTATACGTATTGCTTGAAAAGTTCTTTTTGCAGGATGTCCATCTTTTTGTTTAGATTTTGGTATAGAATTTTCTATGATTTCTACTAATTGTTTTGTAGTTTCTATAGTTTTTTCATTTCTATATTTACATATATTTTTTGCTATTTGTCTTGAAAATCTTTCTTCTCCATATTCATAAATTAAATTTGCTAATTCTTTTTCTTGGTATGTATTAACAACCGTTTTTGCTGTTAATTCTTGGCTTTTATCCATTCTCATATCTAATTCATTTTCACCCAAATAACTAAAACCTCTATTTCTTTCGTCTAATTGATATGATGAAACTCCTAAGTCAAGCAATATTCCATCTACTTTTTCTATTTCTAGCTCTTCTAAAATTTTATCTATATTATCATGATTATCATGTATATACTTGACATTTGAAAACTGTTTTAATTTTTCTTTTGCTGATTGCAATGCTTCTGTATCTCTGTCTATTCCAATTAATAGTCCATTTTCAGATAGTTTTTTTACTATTTCTATGCTGTGTCCAGCTCCACCTAATGTTCCATCTACATATATTCCATTTTCCTTAATGTTTAATCCTTCTATACATTGTTTTAGCATTACTGGTTTATGTTCAAATTTCAATACAGATTCTCCTTAAATTATATTTATAATTGCTCGAAACAGCTGGTAATTTCAAAACTACCAGCTGTCTTTATCTATATGTATTTTTTTCTTTTGGTTTTTAAATTCTTAAGTACAAACTCTCTTTATTTTAGGCTTTTGTATTTTGAGTTAATACTTCTCTTTTGAATCTTTCAAAATTTATCTTTTGTTTTTTTGTATTCTTTAGTATTTTTTGCTTTTGTAACTATTGACTTTTATCTTTTGTTTTTTGTGTTCTTTTGTATTTTTATCTTTTGTTTTTTTATATAAACTTTTTCAAGATTATATACCTAACATTGTCATATTTTGCGCTATTTCATCTGCTGATATGTTTTCATCACATTTTTGCCATGTTTGTTTGTCCCAAATTTCTAGTCTTGTTCCTACGCCTATTATTATGGTTTCTTTTTCTAAATTTGCTGCTTGTCTTAAATTGTTTGGTAATAAAAATCTACCTTGTTTATCTATTTCACATTCTGTTGCTCCTGATAAGAAAAATCTTACAAAGTTTCTTGCATTTCTATCTGAAAGTGGTAATGCTTTTAATTTAGCTTCAAAATTTAACCATTCCTCCTGTGAAAACGCAAATAAGCAACCATCTAATCCTTTTGTTACTATGAATTTTTCTCCTATGTCTTGTCTTAATTTTGCTGGCATTATTAATCTGCCTTTTGCATCAAGAGAATGCTCATATTCGCCTATTAGCAATTATTTTCACCCCTTATCACTTTCTACCACTTTGTGCCACTTTTCTCCACTGCACTCTAATTGTAATATAAGTTTTTGTATTTTGCAATAGTTTTTTATAATTTTTTATAAGTTTTTTTCAAAACATATTTCATTTAACAATTTTAATTCATATTATGATATATAACATAATTTTTTAAAGTATAGGAGGAGTTATGGCTAAAATTTTAATTTTTAATAATGACACTAATCGCATGGAAACATATTATAGAGGCGAAAATGAAAGCATGCCTTATAATACTAATGCAACTCTAAAAGTAAACGAATTTAGAGGTTCTAGTAAAAGCAACATTTTATGGACAACAAAAAGAACAATGCAAAGTTGGAATAGTCAAAGATATTTATTTGGTTCTCCAATCCCTGTTGGTTTTGCATTTAAAAGACCTTATGAAGGTGGACACGGAAACCAAAGTCAACATTATGCTGGTACAGCTTTTGATGTTGGTCAAACATTAAGCAGTTCTAAAAGAACTCAATTATGGAATTCTGCCAATAATTCAGGTATTTGGTATTATGTAGAACCTATTTCTTTAACTCCCACATGGGTTCATTTTGACAAACGTTTTGGTACACCAGCATGTAGTAGTGGTGGGTTTCCTCAATTAAAAAGAGGAAGTATTAGTAATTATGTATGTATAGCTCAAGATAATTTAAATACTTTAGGTTTTTCTACAGGTGGTCTTGATGGTATTTTTGGTGCCAAAACTCAAGAAGCAGTAAAAAATTATCAAAATTCTGTTGGTCTTACTGTTGATGGTATTGTAGGTTGCAATACTTGGAGATCACTACAAAATGCTGTAATTGGTACAGGTGCAACTAGTACAACGATTAATTAAATTTAGAAGAAAAATAATAAAATTTATTGACTTTATCATTAATTCAAAGCATAATAATAATAGGAAATGGAGAAACCACAAACGTGGTTTGCCAGGTTTGTATGTAAAAACACATTGCCCGGTCAAGACAGATGTGTTTTTTTATTGGTTATTTACTTTTGCTAATAATTAATAAACCTGTTTTATATCTATACCTACAAACTACTAGTGTAATGTTTGTTCATAACTATTGATTGTTTTCTCAGCTAAATTTTTAGCAGTACAATAATCCATAAAATCATCAATATCATAATCAATTTTTTGCATAATAAAAAACCTCTCTTTTTCAAAAATTCATGTTTCAAATATTCAAAACACGAACCAATGAATAAGAAAAGTTTATAGGTTTCTTTTTATTTCATTTATTGGTTTAGTAGCAGATTTTTCACATAATCTATAT
>CAKPHJ010000007.1 GCA_934157205.1 uncultured Clostridia bacterium | reverse complement strand
GTAGATAGGTTGGAGGTGTAAGTGTAGCAATACATTAAGCTGACCAATACTAATAAATCGAGGGCTTAACCACAATTTAAAAAAGCAATCGAACTAAAACGAACCAATAATCATCTATGTATTTTTGAGTGTGTTTAGCACTATAATTTTCTAGTGACTATGACATTTAGGGTAATACCTGTTCCCATTCCGAACACAGAAGTCAAGCCTAAATGTGCCGAAAATACTTGTGGGTTACCCTGCTGGGAAGATAGGTTGTTGCTAGATTTTTTTTATGCAAAAATAAATGAAAATCTTGTTACATATGTTTTTTTATATTAAAAATATATATGTAACGAGAGTTTAATAATATAAAAATTAAGGAGTAATTATGTCAAAAGTAATGTGGAAACCGGGTACTTTTTTATATCCAATACCTGCTGTTATGGTAAGCTGTGGAACTATGAGCAATTCTAATATTATAACTGTTGCATGGACTGGAATTATAAATACAAATCCAGCTGAAGTATATATATCAATAAGACCAATAAGATATTCTTATGATATTATAAAAGAACAAAAAGAATTTGTTATTAATTTAACTACAAAAAAGCTTGCATGGGCAACAGATTGGTGTGGAGTAAAAACAGGTGCAAAAGTAGATAAATTCAAAGAAATGAAATTACATAAAGAAAAAGCTAATTTTGTAAAATGTCCTATGATAAAAGAAAGTCCTGTATCTGTAGAATGTAAGGTAAAAGAAATAAAAAAAATGGGATCACATGATATGTTTATAGCAGATGTATTAGCAATACATGCTGATGAAAGATATATAGATGAAAAAGGAGCTTTTGACATAAGCAAATGTGATTTAATAACTTATGCTAATGGAGGATATTATTCATTAGGAAAAAAAATTGGAAAGTTTGGATATTCTGTAAAAAGAAAGAAAAAAAGTTAAAGAAAAATTATTGACATAAGATAAAAAAAGTGATAAAATATTCAAGCATATGTAATTACGTACATATGCTCACATCGTTTAAAATGTAATGTAAAAAAATACGGAGGTGTTATTATATGGCAGCAAAAGGACCAAGAGAAAATATAACATTAGAATGCACAGAATGTAAAAGAAGAAATTATATGACTTCAAAAAACAAGAGAAACAATACAGATAGATTAGAAATAGTTAAATATTGTAAATTCTGTAAAAAACACACAACACATAAAGAAACAAAATAGTAAAGAATAAAAAGCTATTTTTAGGAGGAAATAAAATGGCTAATAAAGAAAATAAAAATAAAGAACCTAAAGCAAACAAAAAAGAAAATAAAAACAAAAAAAGTTTCACAAAAGATCTTAAAGCAGAATTAAAAAAAGTTGTATGGTTAACACCAAAGCAACTATTAAATAACACTATAGCTGTAGTAACAATAGTTATTATAACTGCAGTAATTGTTTTTGTTTTAGATGTTGCATTTGAAGCCATGAATAAACATGGTGTGGAAAAAGTAAAAAATGTAATTGAATCATCATCTGAAAATACATCAAATGAAAATACAAAATCAAATGAAACAAACGAAAACAGTAGTGAAGAAAACACAACAACTGAAAGTAGTGAAACAGAAAATACAGAAAACAATTCAATTCAATAACAAGGTTTATTTTAAATAAAAGGAGGCTTATAATAATGTCTCAAAAGGATTATGATATGGTAGCTAGATGGTATGTAGTTCATACATATTCTGGTTATGAAAATAAAGTAAAAACAGATTTAGAAAAAACAATAAAAAACAGAGAACTTGAAGACTATTTTTTTGATATAATAGTTCCAATGGAAGAACAAATTGAAATTAAAGATGGAAAAAGAAAAACAAATTTAAAAAAAGTTTTTCCTGGGTATGTATTAATAAAAATGATAGTAACTGAAGAGTCTTGGTATATTGTGAGAAATACAAGAGGAGTTACAGGATTTGTAGGCTCTGGAACAGATCCTATTCCATTAACAGAAGAAGAAATTAGAAGTATGGGATTTGATGATGTTCCAATAAATGTAGATTATGAAGTAAATGAACAAGTACAAGTTATGAATGGTCCTTTTGAAGGATTTATAGGTACAGTTCAAGAAATAAATACAGAAAAACACAAAGTTAAAGTTTTAGTTTCTATGTTTGGAAGAGAAACACCAGTAGAACTAGAATTTTCACAAGTAAATAAGCTAAAATAAAAAGAGGAGGTGCCATTAAAATGGCAGAAAAAGAAATTTCAAACATTATTAAATTACAAATAGAAGCAGGAAAAGCATCACCAGCTCCACCAGTTGGTCCAGCCCTTGGTTCAAGTGGTGTTAATATTATGCAATTTGTTAAAGAATTTAACGATAGAACTGCAAATCAACCTGGAATGACAATCCCAGTTGTTATAACAGTTTATAAAGATAAAACATTTACATTTATCACAAAAGTTCCACCAGTTGCAGTATTAATTAAAAAATCAATAAAAATTGAAAAAGGTTCAGGAAAACCAAACAAAGAAAAAGTTGCTAAAATAACAAAAGCACAAGTTAAAGAAATTGCTGAACAAAAAATGCCAGACTTAAATGCAGCAACATTAGAAACAGCTATGAGCATGGTAGAAGGTACTGCTAGATCAATGGGTATAGTAGTAACAGAATAAGTTTACAAAAAAATATAAATAAATTGGGAGAGTTAAAAACTCGTTAAAACCAAAGGAGGTAAAAAATGAAAACATCTAAAAGATATGCAGAAAGTGCAAAATTAGTAGATAGAAATAAAGAATATGATATAAAAGAAGCTTTAGAAACTATCGAAAAAATGCCAAAAACAAAATTTGACGAAACTGTTGAATTACATGTTAAATTAGGAGTAGATTCTAAACATGCAGATCAACAAGTTAGAGGTACAGTAGTACTTCCAAACGGAACAGGAAAAACACAAAAAGTATTAGTATTTGCTAAAGGACCAAAAGCTGAAGAAGCTCAAAAAGCTGGTGCAGACTTTGTTGGTGCTGAAGAATTAATACCTAAAATCCAAAATGAAAACTGGTTTGACTATGATGTAGTAGTTGCTACACCAGACATGATGGGAGTTGTAGGTAGATTAGGTAAAGTTTTAGGACCAAAAGGATTAATGCCTAACCCTAAATCTGGAACAGTAACAATGGATGTTACAAAAGCAATAAATGAAATTAAATCTGGTAAAGTAGAATATCGTTTAGATAAAACAAATATTATACATTTAGGATTTGGAAAAGTTTCATTTGGTACAGAAAAATTATTAGAAAACTATGAAACAATAATGAATGCTATAATAAAAGCAAAACCAGCAGCAGCAAAAGGTCAATACATAAAAAGTGTAGCTATTGCAAAAACAATGGGACCTGGTATGTTTATAAATCAAAAATAGAAAATACTAATTAAGCCAAAGACAGTAGGCGTTAGAAAGTTTAACAAGTTATAAACTTGAGTAAGTCCTACCGAGGTTAAATAAAGAGAACAATAGGAGAGTATAACTTTTCTATTATATTAAAACGCTCTTTGTATTCCTCGGTGGAAACAAAGAGTGTTTTATATATTTAGGAGGTGAAAATTTTAAAATGGCAAGTGAAAAAATAATTAACCAAAAGAAAGAAGAAGTAAAAAAATTAGCAGATAAAATGAAAGAAGCTAAATTAATACTTTTAACAGATTACAGAGGAATTAATGTAACAGATGATACACAATTAAGAAAAGATATCAGAAATACAAATGCAACATATAGCGTTATAAAAAATAATATTACAAAAAGAGCATTAGAAGAATGTGGAATAAATGGTTTAGAAGATAAACTTGAAGGTCCAACAGCAGTTGTAATGAGTAATGAAGATTATCTAGAACCATCAAAAGTAATATACAAATATAGTAAAGATAATGAATTTTACAAAATTAAAGGTGGAGTAATTGAAGGTAAAGTTATGACAGCAGAAGAAATAATTACATTAGCAAAATTACCATCAAGAGAAACTTTATTATCTATGCTTGCTGGAGCATTACTTGGAAATATTTCAAAAGTTGCAGTTGCATTAAATGAAGTAAAAAAACAAAAAGAATCTGGTGAATCAGTTGCAGTTTCTGCTACAACTGAAGAAACAGCAGAATAATTTTAAATAAATAAAAAGTGAGTTTAATCACTAAAAAACAAAAAATAGGAGGATTTTAAAATGGAAAAAATAGAAAAAATGATTGAAGAAATAGATAGCTTAACAGTTGTTGAATTATCAGAATTAGTTAAAGCTATTGAAGAAAAATATGGAGTATCTGCAGTAGCAGCTGCAGCACCAGCTGCAGGAGCAGGAGCAGCAGCAGCTGAAGAAAAAACATCTTTTGATGTTGTATTAGCATCAGCAGGAGATCAAAAAATAAAAGTTATAAAAGTAGTTAGAGATGCTACAGGTTTAGGTTTAAAAGAAGCTAAAGAATTAGTTGATGGAGCACCTAAAACAGTTAAAGAAGGAGCTAGCAAAGAAGAAGCTGAAGAATTAAAAGCTAAATTTGCTGAAGTTGGAGCAACAGTAGAATTAAAATAATTATAAATTATATAAGAAAATCTGAAAACAAGCCAATAGGCTTGTTTTTTTTCAAAAAAAAGTATATAATAAAACATATTATTAATAGGAGATGATAACATGCAAGTAAGTAAAAAAGAAATTTTGCACATTGCAAATTTAGCACAATTAAATATTGAAGAAAGTAAAATAGATGATTATTTAACAAACTTACAAGAAATATTGAATTTTGCTAACATTGTAAACAATGCACCAGTAGAAGGATTAGATGTTACAATAGGTGCAAATGAATCTAAAAATATATTTAGAAAAGATGAAATACATGTTTTTGAAGATAATGAAAGTTTGTTACAAAATGCTGTAAGTAAAGAAAGAAATATGTTTAAATTACCAAAAGTTATTAATTAAATTAACAAGGCACTATGAAAAATAATTTTATATAAGGAGGAAATTTAATGAATATTACAGAATTAACAGTTCATGAATTGCAAGAAAAATTAAAAAATAAAGAAATTAATATTACAGAAATAACACAAGCATATGTAGATAGAATAAATGAGAAAGAAAAAGATGTACAAGCATTTGTAACATTATTAACAGATGATGCAGTAGAAAAATCTAAAGAAATTCAAAATAAAATAGAAAGTGGAGAAATTACAGGAGATTTTGCTGGAATTCCAATTGGAATAAAAGATAACATGTGTACAAAAGGAATAAAAACAACATGTAGTTCAAAAATGTTAGAAAATTTTGTAGCACCATATGATGCAACTGTTATAGAAAAACTAAAAAAAGAGAATATAATTGACTTAGGAAAATTAAATATGGATGAATTTGCCATGGGAGGTTCAACAGAATATTCATATTTTAAGAAAACTAGAAATCCATGGAATTTAAATAAAGTTCCTGGTGGTTCATCAGGTGGTAGTGCAGCAGCTGTTGCAGCAAACTTAGTACCATGGGCTTTAGGTTCAGACACAGGTGGATCAATAAGACAACCATCAAGTTTTTGTGGTGTTGTTGGATTAAAACCAACATATGGTCTTGTTTCAAGATATGGTCTTGTAGCGTTTGCTTCATCACTTGATCAAATTGGACCAATAACAAAAGATGTAAGAGACAGTGCAATATTATTAAATTTAATAGCTGGTCATGACGAAAAAGATACAACATCTGCAAAAAGAGAAAAAATAGATTATACAAAATGTTTAAAAAATGATGTAAAAGGTTTAAAAATAGGCGTTCCAAAAGAATTTTTTGGAGAAGGAATAAATGAAGAGGTAAAAAAATCATTAGAAAGTGCAATAGAAAAATACAAAGAACTTGGAGCAGAAGTAGAAGAATTTTCTTTAGATGTAGCAAACTATGCTTTAGCAACTTATTATATTATTGCTTGTGCAGAAGCAAGTTCTAATTTGGGAAGATTTGATGGTATTAGATATGGCTATAGAACACCTGAATATACAAATCTAAAAGAAATTTATAAAAAATCAAGAAGTGAAGGATTTGGAGAAGAAGTAAAAAGAAGAATAATATTAGGAACATATGTACTTTCTTCTGGATATTATGATGCATATTATAAAAAAGCACAACAAGTACGTACATTAGTTATGAATGAATTTAATAAAGGATTTGAAAAATATGATGTAATATTAACACCAACATCTCCAACAGTAGCATTTGATATTGGCTCAAAATCAAATAATCCGCTTGAAATGTATTTAGCAGATATATGTACTGTCTCTGTTAATATAGCTGGTCTTCCTGGAATATCAGTGCCATGTGGAGTAGATAAAGAAGGAATGCCAATAGGAATGCAATTAATAGGAAATAAATTCTGTGAAGAAACCATACTAAATGCTGCATACACATATGAACAAGCAGTTAAATTCAGAGAAAATTACAAACCAGAATTCAAAGGAGGTATAGAATAATGGCAAGAAATGATTATGAAGTAGTTATAGGACTTGAAGTTCATGCTGAATTATCAACAAAAACAAAAATCTTTTGTTCGTGTCCAACAACATTTGGTGCAGCTCCTAACACACATGTATGTCCAATATGTATGGCAATGCCAGGAACATTACCAGTATTAAACGAAAAAGTAGTTGAATATGCTGTAAAAGCTGGTCTTGCAACAAATTGTGAAATATCTAGAGATAGTAAAAATGATAGAAAAAATTATTTTTATCCAGATCTTCCAAAAGCATATCAAATTTCTCAATTTGATAAACCTCTTTGTGAACATGGATATATAGAAATAGATACAGCAGAAGGTAAAAAGAAAATTAGATTAACAAGAATTCATATTGAAGAAGATGCTGGAAAATTAAATCACGACGAATTTGGTGGAGGAAGTTTAGTAGATTTAAACAGAGCCGGAGTACCTTTAATAGAAATAGTTTCTGAACCTGACTTACGTAGCAGTGAAGAAGTTGAAGCATATATGAGAAAACTAAAGTCAATATTAGAATATATTGAAGTTTCAGATTGTAAAATGCAAGAAGGATCATTAAGAGCTGATGTAAACGTATCTGTTCATAAAGTAGGAACACCACTTGGAACACGTACAGAAATGAAAAATATGAATTCATTCAGAAGCATTGTAAGAGCAATCGAATATGAAGTAGATAGACAAATAGATGTTATAGAAGATGGTGGAATAATTGAACAAGAAACATTAAGATGGGACGATGTATCTGGAAAAACATTTCCAATGAGAGACAAAGAAGATGCACAAGATTATAGATACTTCCCAGATCCAGATTTAGTAGCAATAAAATTATCTGAAGAATATATTGAAAATATCCAAAAAACATTACCAGAATTACCAGAAAGTAGAAAAGAAAGATATTTAAAAGAATATAAATTATCTGAAAAAGATGCAAAATTAATAACATCTTCAAAATATTTATCAGATTTATTTGAAGAAGCAATAAAAATATGTAATAATCCAAAAGCTGTAAATAACTGGATTATATCTGATATTTCTAGAATTTTAAATGAAACAGAAATGGAACCAATAGAAATACCTTTTGATGCAAAACAATTAGGAAAATTAATTATATTAATAGACAAAGGAACAATAAGTTCAAGCATTGCAAAAAAAGTTTTAGTAGAAATGTTTGAACATCCAAGAGATCCAGAAGACATTATTGACGAAAAAGGTTGGGTTCAAATATCAGACGAATCAGCTATAAAAGATGTAGTTTTAAAAGTTTTAGAAGCAAATCCACAATCAATTGCAGACTATAAAGGTGGAAAAGATAAAGCCTTAGGATTTTTAGTAGGACAAGCAATGAAGGCAACTAGAGGAAAAGCAAATCCACAATTATTAAATAAAATGTTTTTAGAAGAATTAAATAAAAATTAAAAATGTGAAAATATTAAATTTTTTAGTAATAAACTTAAAATAAGCTTTAAATGAAATGGCAAATATATAAATTATGTCATTGCATAAAAAGCTTATTTTTTATATTATTTGTTTCTTTATACCATCAACAACAAAGCTACAAATAACAAATTCTATACTAAAAATTAAACTAAGTCTAAACATAGCAATTCCAATGTAATAAAAAATAGGTATAGAAAAAATCAAGTCATATGTAAGTAAAATAAATATTGATATCATGCAAATAAAAAAACAAAAACTTAATCCGTGTTTTAATATTTTATATGTTATTTGCTCAAAATTATTAAAATTTTCCAATAATTTTTTAAACATAATACACCTCAATAAAACTAATTAATATTTACTAGTTACAGTAATTAATGTAAATAGTATATATATTAATAATACAACTATAATTTATTAAATACAATGGAAATTTAAACCAGAAAATTTCGTAAGAATTTCTAAAATTTTTCATTCACATTCGTTATTAAATTTGTAAAACTTATACTTCAATGTTTTCTAGTAGAAATTAATAAAAGTATAATTTTGTCACTTTAAAAATTAAAAAGAGATTTGAGTTATGGTTAAAACTCAAATCTCCTTTTTACTGAACTTGTTTTAAGTTCTTATAAAAACTATGCATAATTTTTATATAATTCTAGGCAATAGCTGAATTTAATTTTTTTGATAAGCTAGATTTTTTTCTAGATGCTGTATTTTTTACTATAACACCTTTAGTACAAGCTTGATCTATTTTTTTTGTAGCTTCTGAGAATAAAGCTTTTGCTTCTTCTACTTTTCCAGCTTCAATAGCTTGTTCGAATTTTTTTACAGCAGATTTATATCCAGATTTTATCATATTATTTCTTAATGTTTTTTTCTCGATTACCTTAACTCTTTTTTTTGCTGATTTGATATTTGGCATTTTTTGCACCTCCTCTTAGTCTATATAAACTATAACATATGATATTTTAACATATTTTTTGGTAAAAAGCAAGCAAAATTTATAATAATTATTGTAATATAAAAGAAATTATGATATATTGAAAAAAACAAATTAGAACAAAATAAATAGAATTGGAGTGATAAAAATGATAGCAATAGGTTGTGATCATGGTGGTTATAAATTAAAAGAAGAAATAAAAAAATATTTAAATGAAAAACAAATAAAATACAAAGACTTTGGTTGTATGAATGGAGAAAGAGTAGATTACCCTAATATTGCTAAACTAGTAGCAAACTCAATACAAGAAGAAAAATGTGAAAAAGGAATACTAATATGTCGTTCAGGTCTTGGAATGAGTATTGTAGCAAATAAATTTAGAGGAATAAGATGTACACCATGTCATAACGAGTACACTGCAAAATATGCAAGGCTTCACAACAATAGCAATATTTTGGCATTGGGAGCAGATGATGTTACAGTTAATGAAGCAATATGTATATTAAGAATGTGGCTTGCAACAGAATTTGAAGGTGGAAGACATTTAGAAAGACTTGAAATTATAAAACAAATTGAAAATGAAAATATGAAATAAAACTATTAAGGAGGCTAAAAAAATGTGGGGAGATATAGCAATTGCATTTTTACTAGCTTTTATAGTAACATTTATGGCAACACCATATACTATAAGAATAGCAAAAAAAGTTGGAGCAGTAGATATACCAAAAGACAAAAGAAGAATGCATAAAAAAGCAATGCCTAAATTTGGAGGACCAGCTGTAATTTTAGGATTTTTAGTTTCAGTAATATATTTATTAATTGTTATGACAATAGAGCATAGTATAAATTTATTTGGAATAGAACAATATGGAAAAAAATTATTAGGAATGTTATTTGGAATTATAATAATATCTGTAACATGTATTGTAGATGATATTATAACAATAAAACCAATAACTAAACTTGCGGGGCAATTATTAGCTGCTATTGTAGCAGTTTCTTTTGGAATAAGAATAGATGAAATAACACCAGCATTTATACATGGAGAGCAACTAAGAGAAATATTTTCAATTTTACTTACAATTGGCTGGATTGTTGGAGTAACAAATGCTATAAATTTAATAGATGGTTTAGACCGGATTATCTTCAGGAATTTCAGTAATTTCTTCAGTTTCATTATTAATAATATTTGTATTAAATGGATCACCATTAGTTTCAATATTATTAATAACTTCTTTGGCTGGAGCTTTAGTAGGATTTCTACCTTTTAATTTTTCACCAGCAAAAACATTTATAGGTGATACAGGTTCAAACTTTTTAGGATACTCTCTTTCAATAATATCAATTTTAGGAGTTGCAAAAACATATACAGTAGCTGTAATTGTATTACCACTTATAGCGTTAGGTTTACCTATATTTGACACAATATGGGCTATTGTAAGAAGATTAGTAAAAGGTAAGTCAATAAAGGCAATATTTAAAGCAGATAAAGGACATTTACATCATAGAATTGTAGCAAGTGGATTTAGCCAAAAACAAGCAGTTTTAATATTATATGGAATAAGTGCGGCATTTGGAATATTTGCTATAATTTTATTAGAAAGTGGAATATGGAAAGCGCTATCATTTTTATTAATGGTAATTGTTGCATTAGGTTTAGGATATAGAAACTTTAAACTAGAAAAATCTGACACACAAAGATACGAATGTGTAGAATGCAAATATATTTATAATCCCAAATTTGGAAATGAAAAAGCTGGAATAAAGCCTGGAACAGCATTTGAAGATTTACCAGATGATTGGGTTTGTCCTGTTTGTGGAGAAGGAAAAGACATGTTTGAAGTACACAGATAATTACTAATTACACAAATACTAATAATAAAATTATCAAAAATAAAAAGAAGGGAAATAAATAAAATGCAAGACAAAATTGTAAAATTTTTAGCATATAATGGTAAGGTATCTGTTGTATGTGCTAATACAACAGAACTTGTAGAAAAAGCAAAAAAAATACATGATTTAAGTCCAGTGGTAACAGCAGCTTTTGGAAGAATGCTAACAATAACATCTATTATGGCAGTAGAAATGAAAAATTCTAAAGACAAACTAACAGTACAAATTAAAGGTAATGGAGAAATTGGAATGATGGTTGCAACAAGCAACAATTTTCCGAAAATTAAAGGATATGTAGCAAATCCACGGTGTAGATATTCCATTAAATGAATTTGGAAAATTAGATGTTAGTAAAGCTGTTGGAACACAAGGATATATAAATGTAATAAAAGATATTGGATTAAAAAAGCCTTACATTGGAATTTCACCAATTATTTCAGGAGAAATTGCAGAGGATTTTGCAAATTATTTTGTAAATTCAGAACAAAGAAATTCTGCTGTTGCTTTAGGGGTTTTAATAGATAAAAACGGAGTAAAATCAGCAGGAGGTTATTTAATAAATCCAATGCCAGATGCAACAGAAGAGGAAATATCTAAAATAGAAAAATCTATATTTAATGCTGGAGCAATTTCAAGAATGTTAGACGAAAAACTAACATTGAAAGAAATAGCACAAAAAATAACTGGTGATGAAAATGTAAAAATTATAGAAGAAAATATAACACCAATTTTTGAATGTGATTGTTCAAAAGAGCATATGGCAGATGCACTGTTAACACTTGGAAAAGAACAACTTACTGAAATAAAAGATGAAGACGAAAAGGCAGAATTGCAGTGTCATTTTTGTAATAAAAAATATTATTTCACAAAAGAAGAATTAAATGATATAATTGCTAAAATAGAAGAAAATAAATAAAAAAGAAAGGAAGATAAATATGGAAGAAAAAATTTTAATATTTGGACACAAAAACCCAGATACAGATTCAATATGTTCTAGTATAGTAAAACAAAAATTAAGCGAAAAGTGCGGAAAAAATAATACAAAAGCAGTAAGGTTAGGAAATATAAATAAAGAAACAAAATATGTTTTAGATTATTTAAAAATGGAAGAACCAGAATTAATAGAAAAAGTTGAACCAGGTCAAAAAGTTATTATGATAGATCATAACGAATTTAACCAAAGTGTAGAAGGAATAGAAAAGGCAAGTATTTTAGGTGTAATAGATCATCACAGAATTGCAAATTTCGAAACATCTGAACCATTATATTATACTGCAAGACCATATGGATGTACATCTACAATATTATATAAAACATTTATTGAAAAAGGATTAGAAATAAATGAACAAGAAGCAATATTAATGGCTAGTAGCATAATATCAGATACATTATTATTAAAATCTCCAACAACAACTGAACATGATATTAATGCACTAAATGAACTTGAAAAAATAGCTAAAATTGATATAAAAAAATATGGTTTAGAAATGTTAAAAGCTGGAACTGATTTAGACGACTATTCTTGTGAAGAACTTATAACATTAGATGCAAAAAATTTAGATAAAAGTGGAATAAAATTTGTTATTGCACAAGTTAATACTGTAGATATAGAAGATGTACTAAAAAGAGAAAAAGAATTAAAAGCAGCTATACAAAATGAAATATCAAGTAAAAATTTAAGTTTATTTGTTTTTGCAATTACAGATATTTTAAATAGTAACACAGAAATTATAGCATTAGGAGATAAGGCCAACATAACTGAAAAAGCATTCGAAAGTAAACTAATAGATGATAAAATGTTTTTAGAGGGAGTTGTTTCTAGGAAAAAACAAATATTGCCTAATATAGACAAAGCTTTATAAAAAGTTGGGAGTGGTTAAATGACAGTTAAAGATGAAGTAAAAAAAATGCCTAAAAAAGAAACTTTTATGCAAGGAGTAATTACACTCATTTTTTCACAGGTATTAGTAAAATTGTTAGGGCTTGTTTATACTTTATATCTTACAAATAGGGAAGGCTTTGGGGACAAAGGAAATGGAATTGTTTCAGCTGGGTATCAAATATATGCAATGTTATTAACTATTTCATCTATAGGAGTACCAAATGCAATTTCAAAATTGGTATCAGAAAGAATTGCTGTACGGTGATCATAAAGGAGCTTACAGAATTTTTAAAATTGCATTTGCTACATTTGCTGTTATAGGTTTAGTTGGAAGTATGATGCTATTTTTTGGAGCACATATGATTGCAAATTATTGGCTTCAAATTCCAGAAGCGGAAATGACACTTGTAGCATTATCACCAGCAATATTTTTTGTTGCGATTTCATCTGTTATGAGAGGATTTTTTAACGCAAGACAAAATATAAAAGCTACTGCAAAATCTCAAAGTTTAGAACAATTATTTAAAACAACTTTAACAATTATATTAGTTGAAATAGTTGCAATAATTTCAAATGCTTCTACAGAATGGATGGCAGGTGGAGCAACATTAGCAACAACATTGGCAACATTTGCTGGTTTTGGATATTTATATTTATTTTACAAAACAAAAAGACAAGAAATAGCATTAGAAATAAAACAAACTGTAAATTATAAATATGAAAGAGTAAAAACAATAATAAAGAAAATATTAATGGTTTCTGTTCCAATAGCAATAACAGCAATATTATCATCAATTAATAAAAACATTGATTCTTTTACAGTAGTAAGAAGCCTAAAAAACTTTATGTCAGAAGATATGGCTATATCACAATATGGAATATTGGGTGGAAAAGTTGACATGCTTACAAGCTTACCATTATCAATAAATGTAGCATTTTCTACTGCACTTGTTCCAGCAATTTCAGCTGCTAAAGCAATGAAAGATAATAAAACAATAACAAAAAAAACATCATTTTCATTATTAATATCAATGTTAATTGGATTGCCATGCACAATAGGAATGTGCATATTTGCAGGACCAATATTAAACCTATTATTTCCAAATGCAAGTTCTGGAGAAGTAGTTTTACAAATAAGTTCATTAACAATAATATTTACAATATTAGATCAAACTATAAATGGTG
Source organism: uncultured Clostridia bacterium (assembly GCA_934157205.1). Classification (GTDB taxonomy): domain Bacteria; phylum Bacillota; class Clostridia; order TANB77; family CAG-508; genus CAG-269. The sequence goes on along the minus strand of CAKPHJ010000007.1, from coordinate 36,243 downwards.
CATTACAAGGATATGGAAAATTAGCAATTCCAGCAATTGCATTACGGTTGTGGAGTTTTAACTAAATTAATATTTAACCTAATATTAGTACCAATTCCAGAAATAGGAGTAAATGGTGCTGCATGGGGTTCTGTTGCTTGTCATTTGGTTGCATTTACAATAGCAATGACAGCATTAAGAAAAAATATAAAACTAAATTTAAGTTTTTCAAAATTTGTTATAAAACCAGTTTTAGCAACAATTATAATGGGAATATGTTCATATGCAGTATATTTAATACTTTCAGGAATATTAGCACAAAGAATGGTAACAATAATATCAATACTAACAGCAGTAATTATATATGCTATTGCAATTATAGCTTTAAAAGTATTTTCAAAAGAAGAAATTATAGTATTGCCAGGTGGTGAAAAACTTTGCAAAATACTAGAAAAGTTAAAAGTATATTAGAAAAAATGTAAAAAAAAGAAGGATTTTCAATACTTTTGGCGAATATTTCTATTAGTAGTACTATTATTACATAAAAATGTAATAATCTACATATACACTTTAAATCTTATAGGAGGTAATTTAAATGAACAAAGCTGAATTAATCGCAGCAATGGCTGCAAAAACAGGAGAAACAAAAAAAGCAGCTGAAGCATCAGTAAACGCTTTTATAGAAGTAATAACAGATGCACTAAAAAAAGGAGACAAAGTTCAATTAGTTGGATTTGGTTCTTTTGAAGTAAGAAAAAGAGCAGCTAGAAAAGGTAGAAACCCACAAACTAAAGAAGAAATCAAAATACCTGCATCAATTGCTCCAGTTTTCAAAGCTGGTAAAGCATTAAAAGATTTAGTAAACAAAAAATAATTTATATAAAAAGTAAATGTATAAATATATGAAAAAAGAGGAAATTTTAGAAAATTCCTCTTTTTTTATATTTATTATTTATTATTTTTAATAATATCTATATGAACATCTCTTAATTGTTCTCTTTTTACATTACTTGGAGCACCCATCATTAAATCTTGCGCCTTACTATTTAAAGGAAATGCAATTACTTCTCTAATGGTATCAGCATTTGCAAGTAACATAAGCATTCTATCAATACCAGGTGCAATACCTGCATGTGGTGGAGCACCAAATTGAAATGCTGTATATAAAGCACCAAATTTAGATTTTACTTCATCTTCTGTATATCCAGCCATAGTAAAGGCTTTTAACATAATTTCAATATTATGATTTCTTACAGCTCCAGAAGAAAGTTCAATTCCATTGCATACAATATCATATTGATATGCTAAAATATCTAAAGGATTTTTATTATTTAATGCATCTAAACCACCTTGAGGCATAGAGAATGGATTATGACTAAATGCTAATTTTTCATGTTCATCTAATTCAAACATTGGAAAATCTATAATCCAACAAAATTCAAAAATATCTTCATTTATTAAATTTAGTCTTTTTCCTAATTCTGTTCTTATTTGACCTGCAAGTTCTGTTGCTCTTTTCTCAGAATCAGCTATAAAGAAAATAGTATCTTCTTTTTCTAAATCTGCTAATTCTAATAAATCTGATTTTAATTCTTGTGGAATAAATTTGTCAATAGGACCTTTATAACTTAAATCTTCTTGAACCTCTAAGTATCCAAGCCCACCCATGCCTATAGACATAGCATATTGTAACATTTTTTCATGAAATCCTTTTGAAAGATGACCTTTAACTTTTATAGCTCTAACTGTTCTTCCAATAAATGGTTTAAAAGTACATTTACTAAAAAATTCAGATAAGTCTATAATAAATAAAGGATTTCTTAAATCTGGTTTATCTGTTCCATATTTTATCATAGATTCTTTATAAGGTATTCTTGGAAAAGGATATTTACTTATTTTTTTATTTGAAAACTTTTTAAATGTATTGTACACAACAGGTTCCATTACAGAAAAAACATCTTCTTGTGTAGCATATGCCATTTCCATATCTAATTGATAAAATTCACCAGGAGCTCTATCTGCTCTTGCATCTTCATCTCTAAAACAAGGAGCTATTTGAAAATATTTATCAATTCCAGATACCATAAGCAATTGTTTAAATTGTTGAGGTGCTTGTGGTAAGGCATAAAATTTGCCAGCATGTAATCTACTTGGTACTAAATAATCTCTTGCACCTTCAGGTGAAGAACTTGTAAGTATTGGAGTTTGAACCTCTAAAAAGCCTTGTTCTATCATTTGTTGTCTTAGAAATTGAAGAACTTGAGCTCTTAATATTAAATTATTTTTTAATCTGTTATTTCTTAAGTCTAAGAAACGATATTGAAGTCTTAAATCTTCACGTATATCTTGATTTGAATTTACTTCAAATGGCAAATTCATTGTTCTTTTACCTAATATTTTAATTTCTTCGATGCGAATTTCAACTAAACCAGTTTTTAATTTTGAGTTTATTGTTTCTTCATCTCTTTTTTTAACTTCTCCATAAACTGTTACAGAAGATTCAATAGGAATGTGTGAAGCAAAATCTACGTCTGTTTGTTCACTTGAAGTTACAACTTGTGTAATTCCATACATGTCTCTTATATCTAGGAAAACAAGTCCACCAAGATCACGAATTGTTTCTACAAAACCTGCTATTCTTACTTTTTTTCCTACATCTTCTAAACTAATTTGATTACAAGTATATGTTCTATACTCATTCATAAAATAAAACCCTCCTTTTGCAATTAGGACAATTTTTACAAAATTTGTAGTGAAAAACAAAAATCGCCCAATGCATTATATAAAATTAATGCAGGGACGAAATAATATCCGCGGGACCACCCAGCTTGAAAATATGTAAAACTATTTTCCACTTTATTGTAATTGCTCCAATATGTTTCACAATTTTAGGTTTAACTTAAAGGGCTTACAGCCTTAGACCCTTATTCTCTAAAAGTAACTACTAAATGCTTTGTATTGTTCTAACGCAATTTTCATTATTTATTCAATATTAACAAATATTATTTTACACAGTATTTGCGGATTTGTCAAGTTTTATGCAAAAATGAAATTTTTATGTATAATTTTCAAGAGATTATATTTATATGGTAAAATTTAATATTAAATTGTTTTAAATATTGCTTGTTAAATATTATTAAAAATTATATAATTTATATGATTATAGTAACAACAACTATGTATTGAATTACATATTGTACTAAAATCAAACTATTTCAAGAAAATTCAAGTAATAATTCTTGTGAAAAATTAGGAGAAAATAATGTTTAATATAGAAGAAGAAATAAAAAAATTACCAAGTAAACCTGGTGTTTATGTTATGAGAGACAAATCTGACCAAATAATATATGTTGGAAAAGCTATATCATTGAAAAATAGGGTTAGACAATATTTTAGAAAAAATAACAAAACAGAAAGAATAAAAAAAATGGTAAGTTTAATTGATCACTTTGAATACATTGTAGTTGATAATGAAGCAGAAGCTTTAATACTAGAATGTAATTTAATAAAAAAGAATAGACCAAAATTTAATGTTTTGTTAAAAGATGATAAAACATATCCGTATATAAAAATTGATGTAAAACAAGATTATCCAGGAGTTTTTATAACAAGAAGAATTGTTAATGATGGTTCTAAATATTTTGGACCATATGCAAATCCGGGTTCTGCAAAAGAAATGGTGAATTTTATTAAAGATAAATATAAAATACGTCAATGTAAAAATTTAAAAGAAAGAACAAGACCTTGCTTAAATTATCATATAAAAAAGTGTTTAGCTCCATGTATGGGATATGTAAGTAAAGAAGAATATAGGGAGCAAATTGATGAAATAATAGATTTATTAGAAGGAAGAACAGATAAAATAATAAAAGAATTAACGCAAAATATGAAAGAAGAAGCTAGTAAATTAAATTTTGAGAAAGCCACAGAATTAAGAAATAGAATTCAAGCAATAGAAAGAATTTCTGAAAAACAAAAAGTATCTAATATTTCTGAAAATAATATTGATGTTATTGGAATTGCAAAATCTGAACTAGAGGTTTGCATAGAAATCTTTTTTGTTCGTGGAAGTAAAATGATAGGAAGAGAACACTATTTTTACTCAGATTTAAAAGATATGGAAGATAGTGAAATACTTTCTGGTTTTATAAAGCAATATTATATGGATAATCCAAATATTCCAAATAAAATAATGATAAGAAATGAAATAGAAGACATACAAGCTGTTTCAGAGTGGTTATCCACAATGTTAGGTAAAAAAGTGGAAATTAAAACACCTAAAAAAGGCGAAAAATTAAGGTTTGTAGAAATGGCAGAAAATAATGCAAAAATTACACTTGAAAATAAAGAAAAAGATAAAAATGAAATATTATTAGAATTAAAAAATGTATTAAAATTAGATAAAATACCTAGAAAAATTGAAACATTTGATATATCAAACATATCAGGAGAATATATGGTAGCTGGAATGTGTGTTATGCAAGATGGTGTTATAAAAAAGAATTTATCTAGAAGATTTAAAATAAAAACTGTATATGAACAAGATGATCCTAAATGTATGGAAGAGGTTGTTACAAGAAGGTTAAAACATTCTATAGAATCACCAAATGGTGGTTTTGGAAAATTGCCAGATGCTATTTTTGCAGATGGAGGAATAACTCAAATAAGAGCAGTAAGAAAAGCAATTGAAAATATTGGAGAAAATTTGAATATAGCTGTATTTGGAATAGTGAAAAATAATAAACATCAAACAAGAGCATTAATGGACGAAAATAGAAATGAACTTGAAATATCAGAAAATCTTATGAATTTAATAACAAAATTTCAAGACACTGTACATGATACAGCAATTACTTACCATAGAAAATTGAGAGATAAAGAAATAACAAAATCAAAATTAGATGAAATTAAAGGTGTTGGTAATGTAAAAAAACTTGCTCTTTTGAAGAAATTTGGTAGTGTTGAAAAAATAAAAAAATTGAGTGTAGAAGAATTAATAACTGTTAAAGGAATAAATGAAGAATTAGCAATAAAAATAATAAAAGAATTAAATGAAATGTAAATAACAAAAAAAATCCCCTCCACCATTGGTGGAGGGGATAAGAGGATGTTAATCACCATCGCTTTCGGACGGCGTGCTGTCGTATACCGTAGATATTACAGCAGAAACAGCCAACATAAGTATATACTGAAAATATGAGTTGTTGGGTACCCATTCAGTGGTACCAGACAACAAAATCAGTATTTTCTTTGTTCCCAATGCTGCCAAGACGTCTACCGCTATATCTGAAATCAGATAACGGTATGTACCGTCTTCTGCGTGTTGATCCTTTTCGATCAGAAAGGACAACAGTGTGAGATATACAATCATGGCATATTCGATGTTGTTCCGAATTATTGGAAACAATTCGGAAGCATATGCTAGGCCGAATCCCACGACCATGTACAGAAACATTTTTTTTGATAGTTCTTTAAAATCCATAATTTCCTCTTTTCTACGAAGTGTTTATACCTACACAAACATTATATCACATTATGTAAAATTTGTCAAAAAATAAAAATTAAGTAATAAAAAAATAAAACAAGCATATACATATATAGTGCAATATAAAAAATGCAAGGGGGAATGTATATGGAAAATGAAAAAAAAGAAAAATGGACAAGCAAACTAATAAAAAAAATAAAAGAAAACAAATTAATAAGTACAACAATAGCAACACTTATATTATTTTCAATAATAAATATAATAATGATTCATAACTTTTTTTATATACTAGGAAATTTCTCATTTCCTAGTATATAAAAATGCTATAATGAAAACAATGTAACACTAAATATTTATACAAAGTATGCAAATTTTTAAGCAATTGCCTTAAATTTTTTGCAATTAACAAAAAAAAGTGGTAAAATATTACTATTCTACAAAGAGGAGGATAGTAATATTTTTATGAAAATAGCAAATGAATGGAAAGATTATAAAATATTAGATATGGCTGATGGAAAAAAATTAGAAAAATGGGGAGATGTAGTTTTAGCTAGACCAGATCCACAAATTATATGGAAGGAAAAAACATTTCCAAACAAATGGAAAGAAATAAATGCAACATACAATAGAAGTAAAACTGGTGGTGGTGCATGGGATTTTAAAAAAAGAATTCCAAAACAATGGCAAATAAAATATAAAAATTTAACATTTAATATCAAACCAATGGGATTTAAGCATACAGGTCTTTTCCCAGAACAAGCAGTAAATTGGGATTGGATGATAAATAAAATAAAACACGAAAAGAGAGAAATAAAAGTTTTAAATTTATTTGCATATACAGGTGGAGCAACTGTTAGTTGTTTGTCTGCAGGAGCATCAGTGTGTCATGTAGATAGTTCAAAAGGAATGACAACATGGGCTAAAGAAAATGTTAGTTCTTCAAATTTACAAGACAAAAAGGTTAGATTTATAGTAGATGATGTTGTAAAATTTGTTAATAGAGAAATAAGAAGAAACAACAAATATGATGCTATAATAATGGATCCACCTTCTTATGGAAGAGGTGCAAAAGGTGAAGTTTGGCAATTTGAAGACAACATATACGATTTAGTAGAATTATGTACCAAAGTTTTATCAGATAAGCCTTTATTTTTCTTAATAAATTCATATACAACTGGAATTTCTAGTACTGTTTTGAAAAATATTTTAAATTTAACTGTTGCTAAAAAATATAAAGGCAAAATAGAATGTGGAGAAATAGGTTTACCTATGGAAAATTCACAGCTTATTTTACCATGTGGTATTTATGGTAGATGGGAGTCATAAAAATAATGGAAAATATAATAAATAACAATTTAAAAGTTTTATATGAAGATAATCAAATTATAGTTGTAGAAAAAAAGCCCAATATACCATCACAATCAGATAAAACAGGTGATTTAGATATGTTATCAATTGTAAAATCATATATAAAAGAAAAATATAACAAACCAGGAGATGTATATTTAGGATTGGTGCACAGATTAGACAGACCAGTAGGTGGAGTTATGGTTTTTGCAAGAACTTCTAAATCAGCTTCTAGATTAAGCAATCAAGTAAGAGAAAAAATATTTAAGAAAAAATATCTTGCAGTTGTAGACGGAAAATTTGAAGAAAATAGTGGAACTTTAGAAAATTATTTATACAAAGATGAAAGAAATAATATTAGTAAAGTAGTAAATAAAGAAAAGAAAAATGCTAAACTTGCTAAATTAGACTATAAAGTAATAAAATATAACAATATTAAAGATTTAAGCTTGGTAAAAATAAATTTACATACTGGAAGACATCATCAAATAAGAGTACAACTTGCAAATTTTGGACACAGTATTTTTGGTGATCAAAAATATGGAAAAAGAGGAAAAGGAAAGCAAATAGCTTTATGGGCATATGAGCTTACTATAATACATCCAGTAACAAAAAAAGAATTAACTTTTAAAGATTATCCCGAACCAATAGGAACATGGTGCATATTAAAATAATTAACTACAATAATATTTAAACAATATAAAGTTTAATAAATTCTATATAGATGTAAATATATAAAAAATGCATCAATTGAAAAGTTAAATGCAGTTCTGTAAGGTAAATGCCAATTGGGATAAAAAATGTGTATAAGAATAATAAAAAAATTTGCATTTTACAAAATAATGTGCTAAAATGTTTAAGAAAAAAGAGAGACCATAGGGAGGAATATAAATGGAAATACTTAAAGGAATACTAATTGTAATCTACTTTGTAGTAGCTATAGCAATAATCATTTTAACATTAATACAATCAAAAGAAGATGCAGGGCTATCATCAACAATAACAGGTTCATCAACAAATAATTTCTATGAAAAAAACAAAGGAAGAACAAAAGAAGGAAAACAAAAAAGATGGACAATAATACTATCAATAGTACTTGCTATATTAACAATAGTTTTAGGAATAATATACATGGCATAAGACATGGGGGCGGTTTTATAGAAACACGCTCCATTTTGTTTATCTAATAGAAAATCAAGATGTTATATTTTCTATAAGATAAAAAGCTACAATTGCTAGCCTTGTAAGATTCCATTGCTTTGCTCAGAAATTCAAATTAGGCGAAAACAAATAAGAAAAATAAAATTAATAAAAAAAGAGAGGAAAAAGATAAAACTAATATGGAAGAACAAGAACTGAAAATTTTAAATTTTATGAAAGAAAAAGATTATGTACCTATGAAAGCAAAAGAAATTGCTATGATTATGAAAGTTCCAAAAAACGAGTATAATACTTTTTTGCAAGTATTAGGAAATTTAGAACTTAAATGTAAAATTCAAAAAAATAGAAAAAATAGGTATAAAATAGAAGAAAAAACATATTATGAAGGAATTTACAGAAAAAATCAAAAAGGTTTTGGTTTTGTAAAAATGCCAGAACAAGAAGAAGAAATATATATTTCAAAAGAAAATTCATTAAATGCATTAAATGGTGATAGTGTTCTAATTGAAATAATAGAAAAAGAAAATAAAATAAAAAAAGCAGAAGCAAAAATAGTTAAAATTTTAAAAAGAGAAAAAGATACAATAGTTGGAACATTTCAAAATAATAAAACATTTGGTTTTGTAATACCAGATGATAGAAACTTTGGAACAGATATTTATATAGCAAAAAAAGATATTGGAAAAGCCAAAAACAATCATAAAGTATTAGTTAAAATTACAAAATATCCGCAAAATGGAAAAAAGGCAGAAGGAAAAATACTAGAAGTACTAGGAAATGTTAATGAAGCTGGTGTAGATATGCTTTCTTTAATAAAAGAATATAAATTGCCATCTACATTTTCAGAAGATGTTTTAAATAGTGCAAAAAAACTAGGAAATAAAATAGAAGAAAAAGAAATTGCAAAAAGAGTAGATTTAAGAAATAAAACTATATTTACAATAGACGGAGAAGATGCAAAAGACTTAGATGATGCAGTTATAGTTGAAAAACTAGAAAATGGAAATTACAAATTAGGTGTTCATATAGCAGATGTTAGTTACTATGTAAAAGAAAATAGTGTAATTGACAAAGAAGCAATATTAAGAGGTACAAGTGTTTATATGTTAGGCAAAGTAATACCAATGCTTCCAAAAGAACTATCAAATGGAATATGTAGTTTAAATGCTGGTGAAGATAGATTTACATTATCATGTGTAATGGAAATAAACTCAAAAGGAGATGTAATATCTTCAGAAGTATATAAAAGTGTTATAAATGTTACTGAAAGAATGAGTTATCATGATGTACAAGCTATTTTAGATGAGTCAGATAAATACATATTAAAAAAATATAATAAATATATTAATCAATTTAGACTTATGGAAGAACTAGCTTTAATTTTAAAAAACAAAAGAATGGAACATGGATATTTAAATTTAGATATTCCAGAAAGCAAAATAGAATTAGATATTTATGGAAAAGTAAAAAGTATTTCAAAATATGAAACAACATTTAGTAATGAAATAATAGAACAATTTATGCTTATAGCAAATGAAACAATTGCAGAAAAGTTTTATTGGTTGGAAGCACCATTTGTTTATCGTGTACATGAAGAACCAGATATTGAAAAAATACAAGAATTAAATAAATTTTTATTTAATTTTGGATTAAAAATAAAAGCAAATAAAGACAACATATATCCAAAAGAATTTTCAAAAGTTTTAGAAAGTGTAAAAGGTAAAGAAGAAGAAAAAGTTGTTTCAAACCTAATTTTAAGAACATTAAAAGTTGCAAGGTATGAAGCAGAAAATAAAGGACATTTTGGTATTGCTAGTAAATATTATTGTCATTTTACGTCACCAATTAGAAGATATCCTGATTTATTTATACACAGAATAATATCAAAATATTTAGAAAATAATTATGATGTTTCATATAAATGGATTGAAGAAAATAAAAAAATATCAGAAGAGGTTGCAAAACAATCGTCTGAAAGAGAAAAAATATCTGTAAAGGTTGAAAGAGAAGCGGAAAAATTGAAAAAGGCTGAATATATGGAAGATCATATAGGAGAAGAATATGAAGGAATAGTATCTTCTATTACATCATTTGGAATGTTTGTTGAATTAGAAAGCACAATAGAAGGTTTAATTAGATTTGAAGACTTAGGAAACGAATATTTTATTTATGACGAAAATAGAAAACGACTTATTGGCGAAAAAACAAACAAAACATACAAAATAGGAGATAAAGTAAAAATAAGAGTAAAAAGTGCTAGTAAAATGTTAAGACAAATAGATTTTGAACTAATATAGCCATAAATAAAAATGGTAATATTTACAAATTTAATATATAATGTGGCTAAATCATCTTAGCCACATCATTATATTAGAAAATATTACAGAAAATACAGAAAGAAAAATAACACTAATAGCTCCACTTTTGTTTTTATTTGTATTAAATTCATAAATTGCAAAGCCAATTGCTTTTATTAAAATATATAAACTAATTAATAAAAAAATAATATTATAAATCATAAAAACCTCCAAAATTAACTTTACGTTTCTGTTATAAGCATACCAGATTTAATAGAAGTGTCAACATTTACATCAAAAAAAGCATTTTTATAGTTTTCAAGCCAATTATAGTCCTCAAATTCCTTAGTAGTTGCAAAATTTTTAAAAGAGTAAATACCAAGACCACAAATATCTGATTTAAATTCTTTAGAAGTTTTATATAGTGAATCTATAAAAATATTTTTTAAATAATCACTGCAAGCTGAAGAAATTACATCTAAAACTTCAGATGTTAAATATTTTGAGTCTTCAGACATTGAATCTATTCTTCCAATAAACTTATAATTTATTTTTATATATGGTGAAGAAGTAGATGTGTCTATTTCTATATCTGCTGAATTTTTAGGTGTTAAATATAAATCTATTGTTTTGGTTTCAGAATATGGATTAGGTATAGTTATTAAAAATCTATCTACATTATTTTTGGTACATAAAAAGGCAATTGTTTCAATAGAATTTAATCTTCCGAACAAATTTGTCTCCATCAAAGGCAGCTAAACCAATATTTTCTGTTTGATTAGAAGTTATATTTCCTGTTATTGCATATGGCATACATCCTTTACAAACTAAATTATTAAAAAAATCCCCAATTTTAGCTTTTGGCATAAAACCAGTATATGAACTTGAATTTGTAAAAATCTCATAATATTTAGAAATTAATTTTTCCAAGTCTGGTTTAGTATTTTCAATATAATATTTTGCATTACATTGACTTACAATAATATTTGCAGAAGGACGAACTTGAGTATCATTAATTAAAGTATATATTTCGTCTGATATTCCTTTATATGCTATTTCTTCAGAGAATACAATAATCTTACAATGAGAAAGGTTTAATTCTTTTCCCATATATGAATTCATCAGATTTATAGCAGAACTTAATGATCCAGCTTCTACACTTTTGGAAATGGTTGGAGTTTTTTTACTAGTTCCTGTTTCAGAAATTGATGTTGAAGTTGAAAATTGAAAGGTTACTCTATATTTATCTGTATTTGAAGAATCAATACCTATTGCTAAAACATATGCTAAGTTTCCAACACTTAAAGAAAGGTAAGAAGATGAAAAAGCTGTAATAAACACAATTAATAAAATTAAAATAAAAAAGTTTTTAAAGAATTTGTTCATTGTTATATTTTATCTCCTTTTTTAGAAATATTAGCAACAATTAAAATAGATAAACTTAAAAATATGCAAATAGCAATCATTAAAATAGGGTATAAATGAGTTTCATAGAATACAGAAGTAGCGCAGTTTTTTGGGAATAGTGCAACTGCAAAAAATAGCAGTCCAAAAACATCTATTAAAGGTTTTTTAGTTTCTATATTTGTTATTTTCTTAAAAATATTCATAGTAAATTTAGAAACAATACTTAAATAACATGCAAAAGATAAAATCCAAAAAATAAGAAAAATAGATTCTAACCTTTGAAAAAATGTTCCAAATTCTATATATCTAGTAGCATTATATAAAGGTGAAATTTCATTTATATCTATAAAAGAAGAAAACATAAAAAGTAAAGTTGCTACACATAATATTATATATAAAGATGTAAACAAAACAGCAAATATAGAAATTTTTTTAAAGTTTTTAGGTTCTTTCAAAAATGGAGGTAAAAAATATAAATAAACTAATCCTCCAAATGAAGCAATATTAGTTAAGCCTAAAATAAATGTATCATATAAGCCATTACCTAAAATGGGAAAAATTCTTTGTGGTATAAATTTATTCATATTTGCAAAAAACAGAAATATTGTACAAATAAATACAATAGGTGATATAACTAAATTTGTTTTTAGTGTTGCACTAAATTCTAATCTATTTGCTATACATAAAGCAATAATAAATAGCAAAATAATAAAAGGAATATCTGTCATTGGAAAATATATTATTTTTAGACTTTCACAAAAATTTCTAAGTAAAATACTAGAGCTAAAAATAAAATAAACAATAAAAATAGTTCCAATTATATTACGAAAAATTTTACCACCAACAATTTCAGAAATATCTATAATATCAAGACCTGGAAATTTTTTTAGTAATTTTACTATAAACAAAGCAATAAAAAGAGCTATTATACTAATATAAATAAGATTTATAATTGAAGAAGAACCAGTTGTAACTAAAATACTTCTAGGAATAGATAATATAGCACGTGTTAAAATATTTGTTAAAATAAGCATAATTGCTTCAATTGTTCCAATTTTTGATTTAGACATAATGTTCTCCTTTCTTGTTTTATAGTTTAGAATTATATTTCCATTTCATAGATATTTTTTCTTGAGCTTTAGGTCTTTTAGAATTAATATAAGAAGGTCTATATTCTCGCTTCCATATAGGGTTTAAAAAATATCCATTTCCATTTGAATCTAGTGCAGGTGCAAATGGTGTAATATATGATACACCAAATGATTTTAAGCTACAAAGAATTGAAATATAAATAAATAATCCTAAAGAAATACCTAAAAATCCGCATGTAAAACCAAGTAAAATAAATGCAAATCTAAAATAACGCAAATGGAAGCCAAATGAAAAGTCGGGTATAGCAAAAGATGCAATTCCAGTTATAGCAACTATAATAATTAAAATAGGACTAACTATACCAGCACTAACTGCGGCTTGTCCTAGTACTAAAGCACCAACTATTCCGTATTGTAGGACCAATTGGAGAAGGAACACGTAAACCAGCTTCTCTTATAAGTTCAAAAGAAAATTCCATTATAAGTATTTCAAAAATAATTGGAAATGGAACATTTTCTCTTGAGGCTAATATAGAATATAATAATTCTGTAGGTAAAATTTCTTGATGAAAACTTGTTAAAGCAACATATAATCCAGGTAACAACAATGTTATAAAACTAGCCAAAATACGTAATCCTCGTAAAAAGTTTCCAAAATTCACTTTTAAATTTGTATCTTCTGGGGAAACCAAAAAATCAACTAAAATAGCAGGCATAATAATTCCATATGGTGTGCCATTAACAATAACAACAACTCTTCCAGATAATAAATATTTAACGGCTTTGTCTGGCCTTTCTGTAGATAAAACTTCAGGAACACCTAAATCATTAGAATCTACAATAAGTTGTTCAAGTTCACCAGCAGAAAGCAAAGAATCTATTTCTAAATTATTTAATCTATATTTCACTTCATTTACTAAATCACTATTAGTAATATTTTGAATATAGCAAACAGCACATTTGGTTTTTGTTATTTTTCCAACTTCAATATTTTCAATAATTAGATTTTCATTATTTACTAAACGTCTTACCATAGAAGTATTAGTTCTTATATTTTCAACAAAAGCTTCATGAGGTCCTTTTATTACAATTTCATTTGAAGGTTTGTCTATATTTCTTTGCTGAAATCCTTTTATATCAATATCAAAAGCTATGTCTAAAGTATCTATAAATAAAGCACAATTTCCGTGAATTAATACTTGTTATAATCTCTTCAAATTCTGAAACTTCTTTAATAGAATTTTGAGGTATTAAACAAGAATAAATATATTTGGCTAAATCAAATTTTTTTACTTTCCTAATTGTAACATTATTTGTAACAGATTCAGAAATAACTTGATTCTGAAACCCATCATAGGTATTATTTTTATTTCGTAACATAAGAGGTTCTAAAACAAATTTATCCATAATTTCAGAATCGACCATTCCGTCGATATATAATATAAATGCATTAAATTGTTTGCCTCTTGCGTTCAAAGTAAATTCACGCAAAATAATGTCACTATTTACAAGTAGATTATATTTAACTTTCATATATTCTAAATTTAAATTAATATTTGGAAATACTTTTTTATTAGAATTTGTATTATCATTCAAATTACTGTTGTTTTCTATATCATTATTTGAAGTTTGCTCTAATATAAAATTGTAATCTTTTTTAGGAGTATAAGTAATTAGTGAATTTATAAGTTCTTTGAGTTTCATAGCAAATTTAATTCCTTCCTTGTTTTATTAAATTATAATTATGATATAAATAGTATTAGTAAAAATAAATAAATTATACTAGTTTTTCTAATAAAAAGATGATAAAATAAAAGTATATGAATATTATAAAAAATAAAAAGGAATGAAAAAATATGAAAGAAACCATTGAAACATTTATTATTTCAATAGTAATGATTTTAATATTAATAGTTATAGGCTTTTTTGGAAAAATATTATGGGATGAATATCAAAATATACAAAATTCAGACAATCAAGAAGCAGAGGTATTTGAAAGTGACTACTCTGAACAAGTAGAAAAAAATGAAATAAAAGTTCCTCAAATTGTAGAAAATCCATTTGATGGAACAGAAAAAAATACAACAAAAACAAATGTAAGTTATGAAAATGTGACAGTTGATAAATACTTTTATAAACAATTAGATGAATATTCTGCTTTAATATATAAAGCATTTGAAAGCAATAAGGAAAAAATGAAAACAGGAACTGCTAAAATAGAATTAGGAGATAAATTTACAAATGTCTTAAATCAAAGTAATGGACAACAATTATTGCAAAAGTATTATCAATCAGCAATAGAAGCATACACATATGATAACCCAGATATATTTTATTTAAATCCTAACAAAATGTATTTAAATATTGAAACAACTACATTAGGAAGTAAAAAAACATACAACACATATATAAATGCAGGAAGCCAAACAAGTTATTTAATAGATGAATTTAATTCTAAACAACAAATAGAACAAGCAATTTCTTTATTAGAAAATATCAAAAATCAAATTATAAATAATAAAAAACAAAGTACATATGAAAATATAAAAATGGTTCATGATTATATAATTAATAATGTAGATTATGACACAACATTGTCATATCAAAATATATATAATATCTATGGAACTTTGGTTAATAAAAAAGCTGTTTGTGCAGGTTATGCAAAAACTTTCAAGTATTTAATGGATAGTTTAGAAATTCCTTGTATATCAGTAATAGGTAAGGCTACAAATTCAGAAGGTAGAACTGAAAATCATGAATGGAATTATGTTCAAATAAATCAAAAATGGTATGCTATAGATACAACATGGGATGATCCAGTTTCTACAACTGGATATGTAAGTAATAAATCAAAATATGAATATTTTTTAAAGGGAGCTACAGAAATGGCAAAAGATCATACTACTAGTAGTCAATTTTCAGATGGTGGAAAAATATTTAATTATCCAGAATTAAGTGAAAGTAATTATAGCAAATAAAGTAATTACAAGATAATGGTTTTTATATTAATTTTTGCTAAACCATTATCTTGTAACTTTATAATTATATAAACTATTTATAAAATAATGCAAATTAGTCCGCCACTACCTTCATTAACAATTCGTTCTAATGTTTCTTGAAGTTTTATTTGTGCATCTTCTGGCATTTTTGCAAGTTTAGTTTGTAAACCTTCGTTTACAAGTTCATGTAAACTTTTTCCAAAAATATTAGATTTCCAAATTTCTTTTGGATTACTTTCAAATTCAGAAAGTAGGTAGTTAACTAATTCTTCAGATTGTTTTTCAGAACCTACAATTGGTGAAACTTCTGTTTCTACATTTGTTTTTATTAAATGAATAGATGGAGCGGTTGCTTTTAATTTTACTCCAAATCTTGAACCTTGTTTTATCATTTCTGGTTCTTCTAAAACAAGGTCTTCAATAGAAGGTGTAACTATTCCATATCCTTTTGCATTTACTTCATCTAAAGCACATGAGATTTTATCATATTTTTTCTTAGTAGCAGATAATTCAGAAATAATAGAAAATAAATCACCTTCATTTGTTACTGCAACACCAGTTATTTCTGATAAAATTTGATAAAACAGTTCTTCTTTTAATGTTATTTCAATGCTTACAGAACCAGTGCCTAATCCAATATCTTCAATAGATGTTTTTGAAATAATTTCAGTTTGTTTTATACTATTGGCACAATTAGAAACTTCTTTTAAAACACTTATATTTTGAAAAGCATTTTTAATTTCTTTAAATAATTCAGCTTTTAAAGGATGTGAAAATTCTAAACCATCAATCCAACGTGGAAATTTAATTTTTATTTGTTCTACTGGAAATTCATACAAAACTTTAGAAAATATATTATTAATATCTTCTAAGCTCAAAGACTCGCAATTTAAAGGAATAACTGGAGTATTGTAATTTTTACTTAAAGTATTAGCTAATTCTTTAGTATAACTAGATGTAGGGTCTTCTGAATTTAAAACAATAATAAAAGGTTTGTTTAAAGCTTGAAGTTCACTTACCACTCTTTGTTCAGCTTTTAAATAGTCTTCTCTTGGTATGTCTGTTATGCTACCATCAGTTGTAACTAAAATTCCAATTGTAGAATGTTCTTCAATAACCTTTTTTGTTCCAATTTCAGCTGCTTTTTCAAAAGGAATTTCTTCTTCAGACCATGGAGTTTTTACCATTCTAGGCATATCATCTTCTAAATATCCAATTGCATTATCTACTAAATATCCAACACAATCTACAAGTCTAGTTTTGAATTTTAGGTTATTATCTAATTTTATTTCAATAGCTTCGTTTGGAACGAATTTTGGTTCTGTTGTCATTATTGTTTTTCCGCCAGCACTTTGTGGAAGTTCATCTTTTGCTCTTTCTTTTTTGTATTCATTATCAATATTTGGAATTACAAGTAAATCCATAAATCTTTTAATAAATGTTGATTTTCCAGTTCTAACAGGACCTACAACTCCTACATATATATCACCATCTGTTCTTTTGGCAATGTCTTGATACAATCTTGTATTTTCCATTTTATACCTCCTCGTATAAGAAAATGTTTGTACTAAATTCTTTTATTAATTTATATTGTGTAGTAATTTAAAATATGACAAACAAAAAAAGTTACTTGATAAAAGTTATTAAATGTGATAAGATATCAATATTAAAAAAGTAACATATAATATATAAATATAGGCTGAAAGGAATGTGGAAAATATGGATAAAACACAGCAAACAATAAATTTATTAAAAAAATATAATCAAGAACATATTATAAAATTATTAGAAAAATTAGATGATAATAAAAAAGCAGAATTAATAGAACAAATAAACAATATAAATTTAGATCAAATAATGGAATTATACGAAAACACTAAAAAAGAAATAGAAATAAAAGAAAGTAAAATAGAGTCAATAAAATATTTAGACAAAGCAAAATTATCAAAAGATATTAAAGAAAAGTTTGATAATTTAGGTGAACAAATAATAAGAAGAGGGCAATATGCAGTAGTTACAATGGCAGGTGGTCAAGGAACAAGACTTGGACATCAAGGACCAAAAGGAACTTTTAAATTAGATGTTTATGGAAAAGGTAAATATTTATTTGAAATATTAGCAGAAAACTTAAAAGAAGCAAATCAAAAATATAATACAAGTATTCCATGGTACATAATGACTAGCAAAGAAAACAATGCAAAAACAGTAGAATTTTTAGAAAAAAATAATTACTTTGGATATAAAAAGAAAGATGTAACAATATTTACACAAAAAGAACTACCATTAATAGACACAAAAGGAAAAATGC
The DNA here is from genome assembly GCA_934157205.1 of uncultured Clostridia bacterium. Lineage (GTDB taxonomy): Bacteria > Bacillota > Clostridia > TANB77 > CAG-508 > CAG-269. The sequence continues at coordinate 18,166 of CAKPHJ010000007.1, read as the reverse complement.
TAATAAATAAAGAATATAAAATAAAAGAAGCATCAGACGGAAATGGAGGTACATATTCTTCTTTAAGAGAAACAGGTTGTTTAGCAGACATGAAAGAAAGAGGAATAAAATGGGTATTTATAGGTGGTGTTGATAATGTTTTACTAAAAATGGCAGATACAACATTATTAGGCATGGCTATAGACAAAGGAGTACAAATTGCATCTAAATCAGTAGTAAAAGCAAATCCACATGAAAAAGTTGGAGTTTTCTGCAAAATGAATGGGCATCCAAAAGTAATAGAATATGCAGAACTTCCTGATAAAATGGCAGAAGAAGTTGACACAGATGGTGAATTAAAATATGGAGAATCACATATAATGTGTAACTTATATACAATAGAAGCAATAGAAAAAGTAAGTAAAGAAGTGTTAATGTATCATTGTGCATTTAAAAAGAATTCATATATTGATGAAAATGGAAAAGAAATTGTACCAAATGAACCTAATTCATATAAGTTTGAATCTTTTATATTTGATGCATTTGAATTTTTTGATGATATTGCTATCTTAAGAGGAAAAAGAGAAGATGATTTTGCACCAGTAAAAAATAAAGAGGGTGTAGATAGTCCTAAAACTGCAAAAGAATTATATGAAAAATTTTGGAAAAATAATAAATAAAAGGAGCAAAAAATAGATGGAAGAATGTAAAATTTGTAATTTATATAATTTAGAAGAAACAATAGCTAAAAATTTATTAGAAAAATATGTATATCCATGGGAGGTTTTACCACATATTGAAGAATTTATTATAGAACTAGGAAATAAATTAGATTCTTCTAAATATAACAAAGTTGAAGAAAACATATGGATAGCAAAAACAGCTAAAGTTGCAAAAACAGCTTATATAAATGGTCCAGCAATAATTGGTGAAAATACGGAAATAAGACATTGTGCATTTATTAGAGGAAAAGTTATAATTGGAAACAATGTAGTAGTTGGTAATTCTACAGAACTTAAAAATGCTATTTTATTTAATAATGTTCAAGTACCACATTACAATTATGTAGGAGACTCTATTTTAGGGTATAAAGCTCATATGGGTGCTGGTTCAATTTTGTCAAATGTAAGATCTGACAAAAAATTAGTAATTATAAAAAATGGTAATGAAAAAATAGAAACAGGAATAAAAAAAATAGGAGCAATGCTTGGTGATGAAGTAGAAGTTGGTTGTGGTTCTGTTTTAAATCCAGGAACAGTAATTGGTAAAAAAACAAATATATATCCATTATCATCAGTAAGAGGAGTTATACCAAAGGCAAGTATATATAAAAATCAAAATGAAATAGTTTTAAAAAGTGAATAATAATAAAACAAAATGATAGTAAGTATATAAAAAAGAAATCTATTTATCAATATAAAAGATAAATAGATTTCTTTTTACAGATTAAAAACAATTTTGAAATTTTCTTTTTTGTTCCAAATTATCTGTAGATTGAAATAAATTAATCGTAAATACTACATTTGTTGATTTCCAGGAATAAAATAGTCTACAACCCCATAAATTAAAGCACCAATTATAGCAGAAATCCATGAAATAGAATATCCAGCTACAAAAAATTGTGTTAAATATAAAACAATTGCTGCTAGTGCAAATCCAACAAATCCTTTACCAAATGGACTGGCATGTAAACCAGTAAATTTAGTTACTAGATAATCTATTATTGTTAAAACAATAGCAGAAATTACTAATGTCCAAAAACTATTTATTGTAAATCCTGGTGTAAAGAATGCAGTAATTGCTAAAACAACAGCAGCTGCTACTAATCTTCCTATAATTTGCCAAGCAGTAGAAGCACCTTGTTTAGCATTATTTCCTTGAGCTTCTGACATAGGTCTAACCTCCTTAGTCTTTTAGTTAATAATTTTGTTTAGCCTTATTTTTTTATATACTAGGAAATTTATAATTTTCTAGTGTTGCTTTGTTAAGCTCTAAAAATATTATTTACAAAAAAATTTTTTTTATTCTTTTATTTATAATAAAAAAATTGTATAAAAAGTTAAATATTGTAAAAAATAAAATTATAAATTTTTAATAAGGAGAAAGATATGCTTATAACATTTATTAGAGCTATTATTTTATATATAATTGTATTAGTAGTTATGAGACTAATGGGGAAGAGAGAAATTGGACAATTACAGCCGTTTGAACTTGCTATATCTATAATGATTGCAGATTTGGCTTCAATTCCAATGACAGAAATAGGTATTCCTATTTTTAATGGAATTATTCCAATATTGGGACTTTTAGTAATGCATCTTTTAATTTCTGTTATTAATTTAAAAAGTTTAAAAGGAAGAGAAGTAATATGTGGAAAGCCATCTATATTAATATATAGAGGAAAAATAGATGAAAAGGCATTACGTAAGGAAAGATTTACAATTAATGAATTACAAGAAAGGTTAAGAGGAAAAGATATTGTGAATTTAGGTGATGTTGAATATGCAATATTAGAAACAAGTGGAGAAGTAACTGTAATACAAAAACCAAATAAAAGAAATACAATACCAGAAGATTTTAACATAGAACCAGATTATGAAGGAATTCCATATGATTTAGTTATAGATGGTAAAATTATGGAAAATAATTTGAAAATATTAGGAAAAAACTATGCATGGTTAAAAAAACAAATAGAAAAATTTAATATAAGACCAGAAGAAGCATTGGTAGTTACTTTAGATGGAAAAGGACAAATTTTTTGTCAAAAAAAAGAAAGTAAATAAGTGAGGGATAATTTTGTTAAAGGAAAGTATGATATGTTTGGTGATTATAATTTCTATATTATTTGGAAATTATTTTACACAAAATTATACAAAAAATGTTATAAATAAATTGTCAAATGAATTAATAGGATTAAGAGAAGAAATTATAAAAGATGATAATAATGAAATTGCAAAAGAAAAAATTAGTGATATCTACAAAACATGGAAAGATAGTCATGACAAACTTGCATATTTTATTGAACATGATGAACTTGAGAAAGTGGAAAATGATTTGACATCATTAAATAGTTATATAGAAACAAATGAAAATGTGGAAGCGGTAAATGAGTTAGACAAGTGTGAATTTATTTTGAAACATATAGAAGATAAATATGCATTTAATTTACAAAATATTTTTTAGAATAAATAGCTACAACAATGTGTAGAAATTAGCTATGAAAATTTTGCAAATAAACAATTAAATGTGGGTTGAACTCTACAATAATTAAAAATATAGAGTTCAGCCCACTATTATTATTTATTTCCTATTTGGGAATATTTTTTTAATTTTTCATATACTAAATGGTTTATTGTACCAGCAGGGAAATGTCCATTTTTATCTTTTTTGCCAGCTGGAACGCCTGTTAAAACTTCAATTCCTTCTTCAATTGTAGATACAGCATAAACATGAAATTGTTTATTTTTTACAGCTTCAATTATTTCATCAGATAGTTGTAAATTATCTATATTTTGTACAGGAATCATTACACCATGAGAACCATCAAGTCCTCTCATCTTACATATTTGGAAAAATCCTTCAATTTTTTCATTAACACCGCCAATAGGCTGAATTTGACCTTTTTGATTAACAGATCCTGTAACTGCAATAGATTGATTTATAGGTATTCCAGAAAGGCTTGATAATAATCCATATAATTCAGTACTTGAAGCACTGTCACCATCAACACCATTATATAATTGTTCAAAACATATACTTGCAGTTAAACATAAAGGCATGTCTTGTGCAAACATTTCACCCAGATAACCTGTTAAAATTAATACACCTTTAGAATGAGAAGGACCTGAAATTTCAACTTCTCTTTCAATGTTAACAATGCCACTTTTACCAGTATAAGTATTAACAGTAATTTTAGCGGGTTTTCCAAAGCTATAATCTCCAATAGTCATAACTGTTAAACCATTTAATTCTCCTACTTCATATCCAGAAGTGTTAATTAAAAGTGAATTTTCTTCTATCATTTCCATGTATTTTGTATCATATTTTTTTACTCTTTCAATACGTTCTTCTAAAGCTTTGTTAATAAATTTTTCAGTTACAACTTTTGAATGTGACAATTTAGCCCATGTTGCAGCTTCTGCGACAATTTGCATTAAATTATCAAATCGTGTAGATACTTTTTTATGACTTCCAGCTAATTTTGAACCATATTCAATTAAACGTCCAATTGCAGATTTGTCTAAATGAGGTAAATGTTCTTGTTCACAGTATCCATGAATTATTTGAGCTAATTTATTAGCGTTTTCTTCAGTAAGAAGAGCATCATCTTCAAATTCAACTTTTATTTTAAATAATTTTTTAAAGTCAGAATCCATAGCAAGCAAAGTTTGATAAATACTACTATTTCCAATTAAAATTACTTTTAAGTTTAAAGGTATTGGTTCAGGTTTCAAAGATACTAGAACCATAGAAGAACGTTGGTCTGTAGTGTTTTCTATACTTAATTCCTTTACTCTTAAAGCTTTTTTTAATGAATCATAACAAACTGGGTTTGAAAGTAAATCTTTTGCTTGAAAGATTATATATCCACCATTTGCTAATTGCATAAGACCTGGTTTTAACATTGTATGATCTGTTTTTAAGGCACCATAGTAGTTTTCGTATTCTAAAGAACCGAAAATGTTATGATAAGAATAGTTAGAATCCATAATTATAGGAGCACCCTCAGTGTTTGAATTGTCTACAAAAAGATTTACTCTATAATTTAAACTTGGGTCTTGTTTTTTAGATGGTGGTACTTGTTGTGGGGTATTTGGCTGTTTTGTAGGTTCATCTTCTAGAAAAGAAGAAATATTTTTTAAAACGTCTTGCTTTACATCATTTAAAAATTTATTTATTTTTTTATTTCTTTTATATTTTGACTTTAGAAAATTTATATGAACATTTACTGTAAGTAATGCAATGTTAGATTGCCATTCTGATATTTTTTTGTCTGATTCACGTTCTATTTCTTTTATTTTTCCAATTGCATTCATAATTTGTTCTTGAACTAATACCGATTTTTGTTCATATTCGTTTTTTGTATTTTCATCTAATTTTTCAAATTCTTCTTCTTCAATTGTTTTACCATTTACTACAGGCATCATATAAATTCCATTTTGAGCAGCTTTTACTTGAAAATTGTATTTAGATGCATTTTGATTTAGCTTATCAAGAAGGGCTGTACGTTTTTCTTCAAATTCTTGTTTTATTAAGGCTTTTTCTTTTTCAAACTCATCATTGTTAAATGTTTGTTTTATATCTTTTCTTATTTCTTTAATGAAGCCATCCATTGAATTTTTAAATTCTTTTCCTTGACCAGCAGGTAATTCAACTGCAATAGGTTGGTTTGGATTTTCAAAGTTATATATATAACACCAATCTGATGGAACTTTTTTCTTTTTGGCTATTTTTTTTAGATAATTTTTTGTATAAGATGTTTTACCAACACCACTAGGACCTTCTAGATATAAATTATTTCCTTTAACATCGACTTGTAAGCCAAATTCAAGTGCTTTTATTCCACGTTCTTGACCAATTCCAGATTGTAGTGGACTTAATTCAGCTGTTGTGTCGAAGTTCAATAAATTTGTATTAAAAGATAATTTTAAATTTTTATAATTTAATTCATTTTTGCTTTTCATTAGTTTCCTCCAAATTTTTCTTAGTATATCCAATTTAATGGTATTTTATATTAGTTTATAAAAAAAGTAAAGGTATTTTTGACCAAAAGTTCAAAAAGGAAAAAAGGTATTGCAAAAATGCATTAATAAATATATAATAAGCATAATAATGAAAGGAAAATAGAATATGAATAAAACCAAAAGGAAAATATTTGAAACTTCAATGAAATTATTTGCAGAAAAAGGGTATGATGCTACAAGTATAGAAGAAATAACCGCTACAGTTGGAGTGGCAAAAGGTACATTATACTATCATTTTTCAAGTAAAGAAGAAATTTTTAATTTCTTAGTAGAAGAAGGAATAAAATTATTACAAAATAGTATTGATATAAAAACAGCTAAATTTTCAAATTATATAGATAAAATAAAAGCAATAGTACTAATTCAAATAAAAATAGTTGTAAAATATGAAGATTTAATAACAATATTATTAAGTCAATTTTGGGGAAATGAAGCAAGAAATCAAAAATGTAAAAAACACATATTAGAATATATAAAAAAAATAGAACAAATAGTTGAAGAAGGAATAAAAAAAGGTCAAATAAAAAAAGGAAATCCACAAGCTATTGCATCAGAAATATATGGCCTTATTTGTTCAAGTTTAGTTTATAAAATTAGAAATAATGCTGAAATTGACACAATGAAACTATATAAAGAATTTGAAAGTACAGTAATAGAAGGGCTTAAAAGCTAAAAAGAAGGGAAACGAATATGAGAAATCCAATATATAAAGTAGAAAAATATGAGAACTTAAAAGAAATGTTGAGCAAAACTGGAGAAAAATTTGGAAAAAGACCAGCATACATATATAAAACAGATATACCAGGAAAATATAGAGAAATAACTCATGAACAATTCAGAAACGAAGTTAATAGTTTAGGTACAGCACTAATAAACATGGGACTTAAAGAAAAAAGAATTGCGGTTATTTCAGAAAATAGGTATGAATGGGGAATGGTATATCTTGCTGTAGTAAATGGAACAGGTGTAATAGTTCCATTAGATAGAGCACTTCCAAATAATGAAATTGAAAGCTTAATTCAAAGATCAGAAGTTGAAGCAATATTTTATTCTAGCAAATATAATGAAATAATGAATAAAATAAAAGAAGAAGGAAAAACAAAAATAAAATATTTTATTTCAATGGATTTAGAAAAAGAAGAAAATGGAGTTCTTTCACAAAAAGAATTAATAAAAAATGGGAAAAAATTGCTAAAAGAAGGAAATAAAAGCTTTATAGAAAGTAAAATTGACAACGAAAAAATGAGCATAATGTTATTCACATCTGGAACAACTGCAATGTCAAAAGCTGTAATGTTATCACATAAAAACATATGTAGCAATTTATTTGATATAGCTTCTGTAATAAAAGTAGATGAAAATGATACATTTTTATCATTTTTACCACTTCATCATACATTTGAATGCACAGTTGGATTTTTATATGCATTAGCAAGTGGAGCTTCTACAGCATATTGTGACGGACTAAGACATATAGCAGAAAACATAAAAGAATATCCAATAACAGTTATGATATCTGTCCCAATTCTTTTTGAAAATATTTATAAAAGAGTTATGAAAGGAATAGAAAAACAGGGAAAATTAAAAAAAGTACAACAAGGAATAAAAATAAGCAATTTTCTATTAAAATTTGGAATAGATATAAGACAAAAAATATTTAAAGAAATTCATGAAAGTTTAGGGTCAAAAGCAAGATTATTTGTTGCTGGTGGTGCAGCACTTGATCCAGAAGCAGAAAAAGGTTTTAATGAATTAGGTTTTACAATGTATCAAGGATATGGGCTAACAGAAAGTTCACCTGTTATTGCAGCAGAAGATGATAAAAACAGAAAACTTGGATCTATAGGAAAAGCATTTCCAAGTATTGATGTGAAAATAGCAGATGCAAATGAAGAAGGGGTAGGAGAATTACTTGCAAAAGGACCAACAATAATGCTAGGATATTACAATGAAGAAGAAAAAACAAAAGAAACAATAGACGAAGAAGGTTGGTTACATACAGGAGATTTAGCTAAAATAGATGAGGAAGGATATATTTTTATAAGTGGTAGAAAGAAATTTGTAATAGTATTAAAAAATGGAAAAAATATATATCCAGAAGAATTAGAAGCACTTGTTAATAAAATTGAAGGCGTTAAAGAAAGTTTCGTATATGGAAGACCAGAAGATGATGGAGATTATAAAATTTGTTGCAAAATAGTTTATGATAAAGAAATAATGGAAAAATTATATGAAACAGATGATGAAGAAAAAATAAAAGAAAAAATATGGCAAGAAATTAAAAAAGTAAATAAAACAATGCCAGCTTATAAATATATAAGAGATATATCAATAACACAAAAAGATTTAATAAAAACAACAACTCAAAAAATAAAAAGATTTGAAGAAATGAAAACTGTAAAATAGAAAAAAGTCGAAAAAGGAAATAAAATGTTACAAAAATGTAATACTTTTGTAATAAAAACTTAAAACAAAAAAGCCGAAATACACTTGTCGTTTCGGTTTTTTTAATGTATAATTGTAAATGAAGGTAAAAAGTAAACACGCGTAAGATAAAGGAGGTACTTTTGCAATGTCTAAATCTGGCATAGTAAATGTGAGAATGGTTATCACTGAAGAAAAAATATTATCAAATATAGATAAAATACATAAAATAATAAATCCAAAAAGTAAAAAACAAATAGTACAACTTGAAGAGGATACATACTTTAAAGATTTAATAGAATCTGTAAAAACATATTTAATTGAATATCCAAAGAAGAAAAACTTTCCTATTAGTGTTTATAAAGCAGCATATGGATTAGTTGAATTTGCAACAAACCAATTTGAGGAAAATACAAAAAAAATAGAAGAACTTATAAGACAAAGAGAAGAAAATATAATTTCAGCAGGAAAACTAAAAGAATTAGTTGAAGCTGTAGAAAATAAAGATAAAGAATGGAAAGACAAAGTAAAAAATGCAGAAGGAGAATTCCCAGAAGATATAATAGAAACATTAACTATAGTTGGAAAAGCAAAAGGTAAAACATCACAAAATTATCAAGATGCAATGAAACTATTAAATGCTAGAATAAATAACTTAGAGTCAAATTTACATATTGAAATAGATATGGAAAGAATAGAAGATAGATCAAAAGCATTAAGCTTTATAGGAATTGAAATAGCAGATGCATTAAAAACAATTCCTGCACCAGTAGAAACAGTTACAGAAGTACAAACAGAAGAGGTAAAAGCAGAAAATGTTGAAAAGGCAGAAAAAGTTAAAAAAGTTAAGAAAAATAAAAAAGCACAGGAAAAAGTTCAAGTGATTCAAGAAGTTAAAGAAACAAATGAACAAAATGTGGAAAATATTGAAAATAGCGAACAAGAAAAACAAGAGTATATTCAAGAAACAACTTTTGAAACTAAACCTTCTTTATGGGAAAGAATTAAAAATAGTAAACTTGTAAGAACAATAAAAATGATTACAAGAATAAGAATTGTAATAGATTATACAGATGCATTACCAGAAGGAAACAAAGAAAATAATCAATAAAAGAAAGCCCCCAGCAAATAAGCTGGGGGCTTTGTTAGAAAAGCTTTAAGCGGAGAGACTCAATGTATTCCAGAGCAAAATGAACATTATAAGACAAACTCGAAATATTTGACATCAATTAGTTCGAAAATAGGTACAAACGAAAAATTCTTTTATACAAATGTTGAAAAAAAAATAAAAAACATATATAATACAATTGAAAAAAATAAAAAGAGCATAAGTAAAGGGGGAAAATAATTATAATATGTTTTCACAATTGATTATATTAGTTATACTTATAGCACTAAATGCTTTTTTTGCAGCTACAGAAATAGCGTATCTTTCACTTAATGAAGCGAAAGTTGAAAAAAAAGCAAAGGAGGGTAATAAAAGAGCAAAACAAATAGAGAAAATGCTGAAAACACCAAGTAAATTTTTAGCAACTATTCAAATAGGAATTACTTTGGCAGGATTTTTATCAAGTGCTTTTGCATCAGATGTATTTGCAGAAAAATTAGCACCAATATTATTTAGAATGGTACCAGTAATAAATTTAGAAGTTTGGAAGAATATATCTATTATAATAATAACAATAATATTGTCCTTCTTTACACTAGTTTTTGGAGAATTAGTTCCAAAAAGGTTTGCTATGAAAAACTATGAAAAAATATCATATGCAACAATTGGTTTTATTAGTTTTATATCAATTATAACTTTGCCATTTGTAAAGCTACTAACAGGGGTAACCAATTGTGTTTCTAAAATATTTGGTGTAAATGAAAATGAAGAAGAACTTGTAACTGAAGAAGAAATAAAAATGATGGTAGATCAAGGTGAAGAAAAGGGAACAATTAAAGAAGAAGAAAGAGATTTAATAAATAATGTTTTTGAATTTAATGATATTACAGTTTCCGAGATAATGAAGCATAGAAAAGATATATTTGCCGTAGATATAAATATTAGCAATGAAGAGTTATTAAGTGAATTATCAAAAGAAGAATATAAATATAGTAGAATACCAGTGTATGATGAAACAATTGATGAAATAAAGGGAATTATATATATAAAAGACATATTAAAAAATATAAATAAAAAGAAATTTAATGTAAAAAGTATAGTAAAAACAGTTTATTTTGTATCTCAAAATAGACTAATAAATGAAGTTTTTAAAGAATTGCAAAAAAACAAAAAACAAATTGCAATTATAGTAGACGAATATGGTGGAACAGCAGGATTAATCACAATGGAAGACATATTAGAAGAACTTGTAGGTGATATATATGACGAATATGATAAAGAAGAAAAAGATTATGAAAAAATAGATGAAAATACATATATATTATCAGGTAGTATGCCAATATATGATGTTAATAAAATAATGGAAGCAAATATACCAGAAGGTGATTATGATACTATTTCAGGATATTTGCAAGAAAAATTAGGAAGAATACCCAAAGAAAAAGAGAAACCAATAATTGATACAGAAGAGATAACATATAAAATTGAAGAATATAAAGACAAAAGAATACTAAAAATAAAAGCATGTAAAAATAATATACCAAATAATAATGTGCAGTAATATGAATTTTAGAACATGCTTAAATATAATCAATTTTACAAATAAAAAGAAAAATTGGTAAAAAAAGAGAGGAAAAAACGTATGAAAAACAAATTTATTATAGTAATAATTGCAATTATAATAGCAGTAATAGGAATATTTTTAACATATAAAGTCATAAACCAAAAAAATAAAGAATATGAAATAACTAAAGTAAATTCATACAATTATTTTGTATTAAAACATGAAGGAAAATATGGAGTAATAGACAAAAATGGAAATATAATAGTAGATTCAAAATATGATGAAATAAAAATACCAAATCCAGAAAAACCATTATTTATATGTTCTGAATCGGGAAATACAGTAGTTTTTAATGATAAAAAAGAAGAAATTTTAAATGGTTATGATAATATAGAAGCAATAAGATTAAAAAATATTGCTAGTGATTTGATGTATGAAAAAAGTGTTTTAAAATATAAAAAAGATGGAAAATATGGTTTAGTAAATTTTGAAGGTAAGCAATTAACAAAAGCAATATATGATGAATTAGATAGTTTACCATATAAAGAAGGTGAATTATTAGTAAAGCAAAATGAAAAATATGGTGTAATAAATATAAAAGGAAAAAAACTTGTAAATATTGAATATGAACAAATATCAGTAGATGGATATTATACAGAATCAGATCAATACAAATATGCAGGATATATAGTTTCAATTAAAACAGAAGATGGATATAGATATGGATATATAAATAATAAAGGAAAAGAAATATTAAAAACTGAATATAATCAAATAGAAAGAGTAAATGAGAATGAAGATAAAGACAATAGTTATTTAATATGTTCAAAAAACGGACAATTTGGAGTAAATAGAAATCAAGATACAATAATTGATAATGAATTTCAATCAATAACATATGATGAAAATAATAAGGTTTTTGTTGTAGAAAAAAGCAAAAAATATGGAATAAGAAATATAGAAGGTAAAGAAATAGTTCCAGTAGAATATAATCAAATCGATATAACAGGAATTTATTTATATGCACAAAATGAACAAGGTGTGACTGTATACAACAGTAATGGAACACAAGCAAATATAGATTCTAATATAGCTATTTTAGAAACAAGTAATGAAAAATATAAAATAAGAATAAATAATCAAAATGGAACAAAATATGGTGTAATAAATAAAGAAGGAAAACAATTAATTCAAGAAAAATATAATTATATAACATATTTATATGATAATTATTTTATAGTAAGTGATGAAAATAGTAAATTAGGTGTAATAGATGATAAAGAAAATACAATGATAGAAATAAAATATGATTCTTTACAAAAAATTCAAGGAACAGACTTAATACAAACAACATTAAGTAGTGATAAAACAATGCAAATATTTTCAAAAGATATGAAGAAGATATGTGAATTGAAGAATGCTACAATAGATATAAAAGAAAATTATATAAAATTATATAATGATAGTGAAATAAAATATGTAAGTAAAGATGGAAAAGAATTAAAAAATACAGAAATATTTACTAGCAATAAATTATTTGCAAGCATGAAAGATAATAAATGGGGATATGTAAATAAAGAAGGTAATGTTATAGTAGATTATAAATATGACAAAGCAACGGAATTTAATGAATATGGATATGCTTCAGTTGAAAAAGATGGTAAATGGGGTTCAATAAACCAAAATGGAGATGAAATTGCTAAAATAGAGTTTACACTAAATAATCAAAATGAACCATCATTTATAGGAAAATATTATCAAGTTGTTTATGGATTTGGAGAATTTTATTATACTGATGATAAAATTTAATTAAAATTTATAAATAATAATTAAATAGTATAAAATCTTAAGTATTTAGAAAAAATAATAAATACTTAAGATTTTTTGTTTAATAAATAAATAAAAGTGAATAATATATAAAGTAGTATTTAAACAATATTATAAAAGAAGGTGTTAAATTTGAAATTAGGTGTTGCTTTATCAGGAGGAGGAATACGAGGAATTGCACATGCTGGAGCTTTAAAAGCTTTTGAAGACAATAAAATAAAAATATCAGCAATAGGTGGAACAAGTTCAGGAAGCTTAGTTGCATCTTTATATGCAATGCGGATATTCTCCATATTATATATACATACTATTTAAAAGATATGCCAAAAACATAATCGAAGCTAATACAACTCCAATAATAAGTAGTATAGGAAATTTTGTTATTAACAAAAGAACTTGTGTAAAAGGAATAAAAAGTGGAGAAAGCATTGAAAAAATGTATAATGAACTTGCCAAAAGAAAGGGAATATATAACATTTCGGATATAAATAAATTACCATTAGTAATTCCAGCTGTTGATATAACAGATTCAAGTGAATATATATTTACTAATAAAGTTCCTAAAACAAATAAAGAAAATAATAAATACATTACTGATATCTCTATAGGTAAAGCGGTTAGAGCTAGTAGTAGTTTTCCAGCTATTTTTTGCCCATGTAATTTTAAAAATCATAAATTTTTAGATGGTGGAGTTTTAGACAATATACCAGTTTTGGAGGTGAAAAAACAAGGTGCAGATAAAGTAATAGCAATAAATTTTAAGGCAGACGATGTAGATGAAAATAGTAATATGATGGATATAGCAATGAGAACAATAGATATAATGGGAAATAAAATTTCAGAGAATAGTTTAAGAAAAAGTGAATTTATATTAACAATTGCAACAGATAAAACAGGATTATTAGACATAGAAAAATTAGATGAATGTTATAATAATGGTTATAATATTGCACAACAAAATATGAAAAATATAAAAAAGATGTTAAGAGCAGAAACATAACTAAAATTCTTGAATAATATATACTATGTAGTTAATCAATTTTAGCTAAGATTGAACAGTATAAATTATTCGAGGAGGAATATCATGAAAATAAGATATTTTGATAATGCAGCAACAACAAAAATTAAAGATGAGGTATTAAATGAAATGTTACCATATTTGCATGAAAACTATGGAAATGCTTCATCATTATACAGTATAGGTCGAAATTCCAAAAGAGCAATAGAAGATGCTAGGAAAAAAGTAGCAGAATTAATAAATTGTGATTCAAATGAAATTTATTTTACAGGTTGTGGTTCTGAAAGTGATAATACAATAATAAAAGGAATTGCATATGCAAATTACAAAAAAGGTAGACATATAATAACTTCAAAAATTGAACATCCAGCGGTTATAAATACATGTAAATTACTTGAAAAAAAAGGTTTTAAAGTTACATATTTAAATGTAAATAAAAAAGGTTTTGTAAATCTTGATGAGCTAAGGCAAAGCATAAAAAATGATACCATTTTAATTACAATCATGTATGCAAACAATGAAATTGGAACAATACAACCAATAGAACAAATTGCTAATATTGCTAAAATGTATAATATAATATTTCACACAGATGCAGTTCAAGCTTGTGGTAATATTCCAATAGATGTCAAAAAGACTGGAATATCAGCATTATCTCTTTCGGGTCATAAATTATATGCTCCAAAAGGAGTGGGAGCATTATATGTAAAAAATGGAATAAATTTTGAAAAATTCATAGAAGGGGGACATCAAGAAAAAAATAGAAGAGCAGGCACAGAAAATGTAGCAGGAATTGTAGGATTAGGTAAAGCATGCGAATTAGCAAATATAAATTTAAAATACCATATGAATCATTTGAAAGAACTAAGAGATTATTTTATTAGTAGGTTGCAAGAAGTAAATACAAATATAAACATAAATGGAGATTTAGAAAAAAGACTTCCAGGAAATATTAATATATGCTTAAATGGGATTGAAGGAGAAACCATATTATTAAAACTAGATGAAAATGGAATATGTGCTTCAAGTGGTTCAGCATGTACGTCTGGAAATTCTGAACCTTCTCATGTATTAAAAGCAATCGGTTTATCAGATGAGCTATCTAGAAGTTCACTTAGACTTACATTTGGAGAAGAAAATAAAAAAGAAGATATAGATTTTTTAATAAATTGTTTAAAAAATATTGTTAATGAATTTACAAATTAAAGAAAAATTGAAAATTTTTCTTTAATTTGTTTTTTAGTTATTTATTAATGCAATAGCACATTTTATACCATCAACACTTGCAGACATAATTCCACCAGCATAACCGAGCACCTTCACCACATGGATATACACCTTCAATGTTAGAAACAAATTTATTATTTCTAATAATTTTAACAGGAGAAGAACTTCTGGTCTCTAAACCAGTTAAAATGCTATCAGGATTAGCAAAATTTTTCAATTTAGTATCAAAAAATTGAATCCCCTCTTTTAATGTTTCAGAAACAAAATTAGGCAAAATATCATTTAAGTTAGACAAAGTAACTCCTGGCAAATAAGATGGTTTTACAATACCAAGTGATGATGTTTTTTTATTTTCTAAAAAATCTCCAACTTTTTGAACTGGGGCAAAATAATTGGAACCACCAAGAACAAAAGCTTTTTTTTCAAGTTCTTTTTGAAAATATATTCCAGCAAGAGGAGAACTGCCAAGAAAATCGTTAGGAGTAATATTAACTAAAATTGCAGAATTACTATTAATACCACTTCTTGAAAAATAACTCATTCCATTTGTAACAATTGTATTTTCCTCACTAGAAGAAGCCATAACAACACCTCCAGGGCACATACAAAAAGTATAACATGAACGACCAGAAGGTGAATGATAAGCAAGTTTATAGTCAGCAGGAGGAAGATCTAATTTTGTTAAAGTACCATATTGAGAATTATTAATCCATTTCTGTAAATGTTCAATACGAACACCAACGGAAAAATTCTTTTTTTCAATAGCAAAATTTCTTTTATATAAAGTTTCAAAAGTATCACGCGAACTATGTCCAATAGCAAGAATAACATTATCTGTTTGGATTTCGGAAATAGAAGAAGTTAATACATTTTTTACTAAAATGGAATTTAGTTTGTTATTTTTTATATTAAAATCAATAAGTTTTGTATTAAATAAAAATTTTCCACCATTTGAAATTACAAAATTTCTAATATTTCTAATAATATTAATTAAATTATCAGTACCTATATGAGGTTTAGAAAGATATAAAATTTCTTTTGGAGCACCAAATTTAACAAAATATTCTAACACAGTTTTACAAAAAGGGCTATTAATTCCAGTTGTTAATTTACCATCAGAAAATGTACCAGCACCACCTTCACCAAATTGAACATTTGAAAAAGTATTTAAAATTCCACTTTTTCGAAAAATATCAATATCTTTCTTTCTTTCATCAACAGGTTGTCCTTGCTCAATAATAATAGGAGTAATACCATTTTTTATAAGAGTTAAAGCTGAAAAAAGACCAGAAGGACCAGCTCCAACAATAACTGGATTGTAGTTAGATTTAAAATTATTTTGTATAGCTGGTAAAACAAAAGGTTTTACCGTATTAAATTTTTTATATTTATGTTCGTTTTTTAATTTAAAGTCTATAGAATAATTGTAATGAATGTCATCTTTTTTTCTTGCATCAATTGACTTTTTTGCAATATGCCATTCTATTATATCTTTTTCATTTATTTTATTTTTTTTAATTGTAAGTTTCATAACATCAAGATCTGAAATATTAGAATATATTTTTATATTGTTAATTCTTATCATGTAAGTTACCTCCATAAAAAATATATATAGATTATAGCATATTTAATATTAATATGCTATAATAAAAAAAATATTTTGTATACTTCATCGAATGATTTGTTACAATTCACAAATGCAATTATCTAAAAAATAAATTTTAGCATTAATTTATATAAATAGCGAGGAAATAAATGAAAAAATATAATATAAAAGAAAGAAAAGTAATAAATGAAATAATAAAAATTTTTTGGATATTTATAATAGGAAGTGTATTTGGCTTTTTTGCAGAAATGTTATACGCATTAGCATATACTAGAGCATTTCAAATTAGACAAGGACTAATTTACGGACCATTTATTCAAGTATATGGGATGGGAGCAATTGCTTACTATTTATTAATTTCAAAAGTTAAAGAACCTAAAGAAGCATTTTTATATGGAATAATAATGGGAGGAATATTAGAATATTTATGTTCCTTTTTTCAAGAAATATTTTTTGGAACGGTATCATGGGATTATAGTAAATTTTTTCTTAATTTAAATGGAAGAGTTTGTTTGCTATATTGTATATATTGGGGAATTATTGCAATAATGTTTTTGAAAATTGTATATCCATGGTTAAAAAAAATAGAACCACTTATATATGAAAAAAATATAAGAATATTAACAGTGTTTTTTATAATATTTATGATATTTGATATAACTATATCAAGTATGGCTGTAAATAGACAAAATCAAAGACATAAAAATATAGAAGCCAAAAATTCTATAGAAATTTTTTTAGATAAAAAATATCCTGATGAATTTTTAGACAAAATTTATAACAATAAAAAAGAAATAGAGAATTTATAGAACTAAATAATGAAGTGTTCTAATAATACTACTATACGAATACAATTAAACAAAAATATTCGTATGGGGGTTACTATATGAGAGATATATCAATAGATGAACGTGCTATAAAATTAGCACATTATATAATAGAATCAAAAGATACTGTAAGAGGTGCTGCAAAACGATTTGGAATAAGTAAAAGTACAGTACACAAAGATGTAACACTCAAGAACGGTTTTAAAAATAGATATGTTATTCCTGAAAGTATTGAAATTAAAAAGGTTTTTCTAGCAGAGAAGAATCCTGTAGTGAAACTGGGATTGGTAATAAGATAAAAACATTTAGATATTTAAATCTGAGTGTTTTTTTTGCTAAAAAAATAATCAATGGCGAAAAACAATAGTATCAAGCAATGATAATACAAATTAACAAAGATAATGAATATTTATCAACTAAAACACAAATAGCAGATTTAGATTTTATATTTTTTGTCATATTTTTTTTGTTTTAATAATAGTATTGAAAAGAAAGTGGGTGAGAATTCTGAAAAAGGGTTTGAAGATTACGTTTATAAATTCTAATACTGAAGAACAAATAGTACAAGCTATGGCAGGAGTTCTTGCTTATAATTTGGATGAGAATGATAAAAATATAAAATTTGACTACAACAATTCAAATACTTATCAAAATTCTCATAAAGAAATAGAAGATGAAATTGAATTATAATGACAAAAAATATAGAAAAATTTTTACAAAAAGTCTTGATATTTTAATAAAAAGTTTGTATAATGAATATAATAGTAGTAGATATTTAATATCTGCTATAATTAAAATGTGAACCGCAACCCTATTTGCGAGATATAAATTTATAGGTGAGA
>CAKPHJ010000006.1 GCA_934157205.1 uncultured Clostridia bacterium | reverse complement strand
TATTTTGAAATGGCTTCAAATAAAAAAGGTGTAACAGGTGAAAACTTATTACAAATATTAGAAAGCAGATTAGATAACGTTGTTTACAGATTAGGATTTGGAACATCTAGAGCACAAGCAAGACAATTTGTTAATCATGCACAATTTGAAGTAAATGGTAAAAAAGTTAATATCCCTTCATACCTAGTAAAAGAAGGAGATATAATTACTATAAGAGAAAGCAAAAAGGACAACTCTACATTAAAAATAAATGTAGAAGAATCAGGAAAAAGACCAATCCCAGCATGGCTAGAAAAAGATAATGAAAAATTAAGTGGTAAAGTAATTAGATTAGCTGCTAGAGAAGACATTGATATTCCAATCGAAGAACATTTAATAGTAGAGCTTTACTCAAAATAATAGGTTAAATAAAAGTAAAATAAATAAAAAGGTTATATACTTAAAATTTTGCTTATGTGCAAACCTTGTAAAGTTTTAAAAAGTTTGAGATAATGTGTTCTCAAATATTAGGAGGTAAAAATGATAGAATTTGAAAAGCCAAATATTGAATGTCTAGAGGTAGATGATACAAATAATTATGCTAAATTTGTATGTGAACCATTAGAAAGAGGTTATGGAGTAACAATTGGAAATTCTTTAAGAAGAATACTACTTTCATCACTTCCAGGTTGTAGCTTGACAAGTGTTAAAATAGATGGAGTATTACATGAATTTTCAACTATTCCAAATGTTGTAGAAGATGTACCAGAGATAATAGTGAATTTGAAAAATGTAAGATTAAAATTTGATGAAAATGAAGAAAAAGTTTTAAGAATTGACTTTAAAGGTGAAGGTGAAGTTACAGCAAAAGACATCATAACAGATGGAACAGTAGAAATCTTAAATCCAGATTTACATATTGCTACAGTTTCACAAGGTGGAATCTTGAAAATGGAAATGACTGCTGATAGAGGTAGAGGTTATAATTCATCTGAAAAAAATAAAAAAGCTAACCAAGATATATCTGTACTTCCTATCGATTCTATCTATACACCAGTAAAAAAAGTCAACTATCAAGTAGAAAATACAAGAGTTGGTCAAATGGTTGACTATGATAAATTAGTAATAGAAGTTTGGACTGATGGAAGTTTAAAAGCTCATGAAGCTCTTAGCTTAGCTGCCAAGGTAATGACAGGTCATTTAGAATTATTTATTGATTTATCAGAAGCAACTAAAAATACTCAAGTAATGATAGAAAAAGAAGAATCAAAAAAAGAAAAAGTTTTAGAAATGTCAATAGAAGAATTAGAATTATCTGTAAGATCATTCAATTGCTTAAAAAGAGCAGGTATTGCTACAGTTGAAGATTTAACAAATAAATCTGAGGCAGATATGATGAAAGTTAGAAATTTAGGAAAGAAATCATTTGATGAAGTAACAGCTAAATTACATTCATTAGGCTTAGACTTTGCCAAAGAAGATGAATAATAAAAAAACAAACATAAAAGGAAGGTGAAAAAATTGGCAACTAATAGAAAATTAGGTAGAACAACAGATATAAGAATGTCAATGTTAAGAACTTTAACAACAGACCTTATTATGCATGGAAAAGTAGAAACAACATTAGCAAGAGCAAAAGAAGTTAAATCAATTGCTGACAGCATAATAGCTTTAGCTATAAAAGAAAAAGATAACTTTGAAATGGTAGATGTTAAAGTTATAAAAGCTAAATTAGATTCAAAAGGAAATAAAGTAACAGAATTAGTAAAAAGCAAAAATGGTAAAGAATATCTAAAAGTAGTTAAAGAAGAAACTACAGAAAAAAGACAAAAAGATATGCCAACTAGATTAAATGCTAGAAGAAAAATAATGAGGAAAGTTAATAAAGTTAAAGATAGCGAAGGCAAAAATGTAGATTTACCATCAAAATTATTTAATGAAATAGCTCCAAAATATGCTGGTAAAAATGTAGGAGGATATACTCGTATAATTAAAGCTGGACCAAGAAGAGGAGACGGAGCTGAAGTAGCTATATTACAACTTATATAAAAAAGTTAGTTCTTAACAGAACTAGCTTTTTTTTCATATAATAATGTAAGAGGAGGAGGAGATGGAATTTATATTAAACACTATATTTTGGGTATTAGCTATTTATGGATTATTTGAAATTATAAAAAATATTATATATATAAATACATATACTAAATTTAAATCTAATGGAATTTATTTAATTGTAGCAGTTAAGAATCAAGAAGATAAAATTGAATGTTTTATTCGTTCTATTTTGTTTAAAATTTTATATGGAAAAGAAGATTTTTTGAAAAATATTATTGTTACTGATTTAAATTCAAGTGATAATACAAAAGATATATTAAAAAATCTTTCAAAAGAATATGAATACTTAAAAATTTTAAATTGGAAAGAATGCAAGGATTTAATTGACAATGTAGAAGAATGTTCTAATAAGTGAAAATCTAATTAAAATTTGTTTTTATTTTGCCTAATTTATTATATTATATCTAAATAAAATTTATTGTATTATTAAATTTTACAAGAATTTTATATACTAGGAAAGTAAAACTTTCCTAGCATATAAGAATGTTATCAATATCTGATTTTGTTATATATTTATTATATTATGTGTAAAATCTAATTTTGCAGAACCCATTTTTTTATAACCTAATGTGTAGATATCTGTTGCAAATATGTCTTTTTCTAATATTAAATTTAAATTAATATCTGTATTAGAGTTTATAAATTTTTTTACAGATGTTATAATTTTAATATTAGGATTTTTATTTTTTATTTGAGAAAGCAAGTATTTTCCGTTTTCATTAAAACCTAGAACTCTAATGTATGGTATTGTATTTTTAGATATATTCATGTCTTTTTTTGTTATTCCAAGCAGACTGTATAGTAAAATTCTTTGAATTCTTGTTCCGAGTATATCTTTTTGATTTAATACAAGTTATAAGTTCATTAAGATTTGTGCACTTATTTGCACTTTTTTTAATTAAAAATTCTAAACCTTCAGAAACATCTGGTATATTAGCTATGTCAGAAGTATTCATTTTACGCAAATTATATAATATTTGTTGTTCAAAAGCATTTAAATCATATATGTATGTATTGCTATTAAAATTTTGAGATAGTATTTCATATGAATTTTTAGGAATGAATTTTTTAATATTTTCTATAGAATTTTTCATTATATTATTTCTTATAGATGTACTACTTGCTATGTTTGATATATTGTTAAAATCTGTTTCATTGTGTTTTGACATGTATCTTGGTATGCCTATTGGTAATATGCTACTTTGAGATTTTATTAAAGCTTTTAAGTATTCAATAGCAAGAATATTATTTGGTAATGAAATTATATTTAAGTCTATTGATGAATTATTTAAGTATTCTTTTAAAGCTAATTCACGTGCTTTGGGATATGAAATACCATTTGATAAATTTGATGATAAATTTTTTTTATAATTAAATGGTTCAGTAGCTAAGATATTAGCAATGTTTATTAATTCATTAATTGATGAACTTTCACAACCAAATGAAATATAATCTACAATATTTAGGGTATTTAATAATTTTATGCTACCTTCTGCAAAATTTTCTGCACTTGAAGTAGCATACAATACAGGCAATTCTATAACTAAATCTATACCATTTTTTAATGCCATTTCTGCTTTTGACCATTTATTTACTATAGAAATATTACCACGTTGCGTAAAATTTCCGCTCATAACAGAAATTGCATATTTACAATTTGTTCTTTTTTTTGATTCTGTAATATGGTATAAATGGCCATTGTGAAAAGGGTTATATTCAGCTATTATTCCTAAAACTTTATCCATGAAAAATTCCTTTCTTGTATCTTTTTAATTTTGTGATATAATATTATCACAAAAACGAATAAAATGCAAAATAGAAAGGAATTTATTTATGGAACAAATAACTATATACACAGATGGTGCATGTTCAGGAAATCCAGGTCCAGGTGGATGGGGAGCAGTTTTAATATATAAAGAAAATGAAAAAGAAATTTATGGAGGAAATAAAAATACTACTAACAATATAATGGAATTAACAGCTGTAATAGAAGCCTTGAAAATGCTAAAATATCCATGTGAAGTGAATTTATATAGTGATAGTGCATATGTTGTAAATGCTTTTGAAAAAGGTTGGATATACAATTGGTTGAAAAATAACTGGAAAACATCTGGAAAGGAACCTGTAAAAAATAAAGAATTATGGATAGAATTATATTCTTTAACTAAAACTCACAAGGTGCATTTTTTAAAGGTAAAAGGGCACAGTGACAGTAAATATAATAATAGATGTGATGAACTTGCAAGAAATGCAAGTAAAAATGTGTAACTACTAATAATATTACAAATATATTACATATGACAAAATTATTGAAAAAAATACAAAATTAAATTATAATAAAAAGGTATATATTTATATACAAGGGAGGAAACAAATGGACACGTTTGCAGAATATATATTAAATGAAGAAGATTTGTCTTCTAAAATGGAAATTACATATTATTTATCAAAAAGACGTAAAGTTTTTTTCGATAAATCTATAGTTTTAAAAACTGAAATAGCAAGATTATTTCTTAATTATTCAAGAATAGAAGTAGATAAAAATCTTGTTTTAACAGCATGTTTATTATGTAATTGTAAAAAGGTAGAAGACGCACAAGAAATAGAAAAAGTTCATACTTATGCAAAAGAAGGAGCAGAATTTTTACAAACAATGGGATTTGGAAAGAAATTTTGTAAAATATGTGAAGAAGTAAACAGATACAGTAAAAGTAATCCAAGAGAAAGAGAAAGTGATATTTTAGAGCTTGTTGATCAATTTGGTGGAATGATATTAGACAGACCAGAAAGAGAAGCTTTTAAGCCAGATGAAGCACTTGTTTTACTTGAACATAGAAATTTAAAAGGTGAATATAATAGATATTTAGAAACTTTTATAGATTTTATTAATTTCCTAGAAAAAATAGAAATTAATGGTATGGTTAGTATGACAGCATTAAGAAGACTTGTTAAAATTTATAATGATACTGAAGATGTTAAAGCATTTATGAAAAAGGTAACATATGAATTTGAACCTAAAGTTGATGAAAAAATAGAAATTGAAAACAATAAATTAAAAGAAGAAATGTTTGGTAAAATAAAAGATAGCAACAGACCATTATTTAGTGAAGAAACAGTTAAAAAAGTTTTACAACATGTTGAAGAAGAAGAAACAAAACTTATGAATGAAAGCAAGGAGAGTTAAAATGTACGAAATTTTTGCAGATTTACATGTACACATAGGAAGAAGTGAAAGTGGAAAACCAATAAAAATAACAGCAGCAAGAAGCTTAAATTTTGCAAATATTGCTAAAGAATGTGCAGATAGGAAAGGAATTAATGTTGTTGGAATAATTGATTGTGCTTCACCATATGTAATAGAAGATATTGAAAATTTTTTAAAAACAGGTGAAGCATATGAATTAAAAGATGGAGGAATAATTTATAAAGAAAAGGTATGTATTCTTTTAGGTAGTGAAGTAGAAACTTCTGAAATTGGAAGAAATGGAAAATGTGGAGCAGCACATAATATTTGCTTTTTTCCGCATCTAAAAGATATAAAAGAATTTTCAAATGAAATGAGTAAACATATTAAAAATATAACTTTAAGTACTCAAAGGTCTGATATATCTGGATATGAACTTATAGATATTGTTGAAAAATATAATGGAATTTTAATACCAGCACACATATTTACACCATTTAAAAGTTATTATGGAAATTGCACAGACAGATTAGAAAATATTTTCAAAGAAAAATATAATAAAATTTTTGCAGTAGAATTAGGTTTAAGTTCAGACACATATTTGGCTGATACAATTTCAGAATTAGAAAATAAAACATTTTTAACAAATTCTGATGCACATTCATTGCCAAAAATAGCAAGAGAATATAATAAAATGCAAGTAGAAGATATATCTTTTAAAGAAATTATAAAAGCATTAAAAAATGAAGATGGAAGAAAAGTAGTTGCAAATTATGGACTAGATCCTAAACTTGGAAAATATCATAGAACATATTGCGACGATTGTGAAAAATCAATAGAAACTAAAGAACCAGTTGAAAAATGTCCAATGTGTGGAGGAAAAAATGTAACATTTGGTGTTTTTGATAGAATAGAATTAATAAAAGATAAAAATGAAACAAAAAGTCCTAAAAATAGGCCACCTTATATTTATCAAATTCCTTTAGGTTTTGTGCCTGGTGTTGGTGGTAAAACAATTGAAAAATTATTAAATACATTTGAAACAGAAATGAATATTTTACATAAATTATCTAAAGATGACATAGAAGCAGTTGTTGGTACAAAAATAGCAAATAATATAGAAAATGCTAGAAACGGTAACTGTCATGTAGAATCTGGTGGTGGAGGAAACTATGGTAGAGTTTCTGTTTCATAATTTTAATTGATATGTTCTAAAAATCTCTTTATTGAATACAAATTATGTATAAAAGATAAGGAGATTTTTTGATGAAGAAAAATAAAGAAACAAAAATACTTTTTGCAATAAAACAGTACTTGATAAATAACAAAAAGGAATACATAATTGTAAGTTTGATATTTATAATTGGAATTTTTATAGGTGTTCTTTTTATAAATAATATAAAAGAAGGTCAAATTGCAGAAATAAATTCATATTTAAATAATTTTGTTAGTAAATTTAAAGATATGGAAAATATTAATTATACACAGCTGTTAAAGTCATGTGTAACTGAAAAATTAATACTTGCAATATCTATATGGTTTTTTGGAACAACTGTTATTGGAATTCCAATTGTATTTGGTATTTTGCTTTATAGAGGATTTTGTTTAGGATATACAATATCTGCTTGTGTAACAAGTTTAGGCACTTCAAAAGGTATAATATTTACATTATCTACATTAGTGCTTCAAAACATTATTTTTATTCCAGCAATACTAGCATTAGCTGTTAGTGGAATAAAACTTTATAGATCAATAGTAAAAAATAAGGAAAACATAAAATTAGAAATATTAAGACATACATTGTTTTCAATTATAATGGTAATAGCTTTAATATTTGCGGAAATAATAGATGTATTTATTTCAACTAATTTTTTAAAATTAATTATAAAATATTTTTAAAAAAACAGTAAAAAGTATTTACAATTGATAAATTGTTTGATATAACATATATAGTTTATGTAAATAAATTTAGGAATAGAGGTAGGGAAGAAAATGGAAAGACAGTTAAAATATTTTTTTGATTTTTTAGAAAATGAAAAAAAATTATCAGAAAATACGTTACAATCATACAAAAGAGATTTAAAACAATTTAAAAAATATGTAGATGATTGCCAAATATGGTACAGTAGAATTAAAGAACAAGATATAAAAGATTACATTAAAGAATTACAAGAGAGCGGAAAAAAGGCGTCAAGCATATCTAGATGTATTGCATCAATTCGTTCTTTTTACCAATTTATACTAAAAAGAAAAAAAATAAAGGTTGATCCAACAGCAAATATACAATCACCAAAAATAGAAAAAAGAGTACCAAATGTATTAACAGCTCAAGAGGTTGAATTACTATTAGAACAACCAAAAGATATAGATTTAAAAGGTATCAGAGACAAAGCAATGTTAGAATTTGCATATGCAACAGGAATGAGAGTTACAGAAATTATTTCACTAAATATAGATGACGTAAATTTAGAAGAAGGATATGTAACATGCAAACATGATGAAAGAGAAAGAAGAATACCATTAGGAAAAATGTCTTTAAAAGCTTTAAAAGAATACATAGAACAAGCTAGAGGAATACTAATAAAAAGAGAAGATGAGCAAGCATTGTTTGTAAATGTAAACGGAACAAGACTTACAAGACAAGGATTTTGGAAAATTATAAAATATTATAAAGAACAAGCACATATAGAAAAAGATATAACACCACATGTTTTAAGACATTCATTTGCAACACATCTTTTACAAAATGGTGCAGACTTACATGCAATACAAACAATGTTAGGACATTCAGATATTTCATCAACACAAGTATATATGCAATTTCAAAATGAAGGAATAAAAGATGTATATAAAAAAGCACATCCAAGAGCATAAAATTAAAAGGAACTGTAAAGAGATTTAAAGAAAAAGAGATTTAAGTTAAAACTACTTTAACTTAAATCTCTTTTTAGCATATTAAATATATTTTTCACTATGGACATTTAGTACAAAAAAAGATATAATACATAATATAAATTATTAAAAATAAGGAAAAAATAAAATGAAGAAAAAAGTGTTATTTATATCAAGTACAGGTGGACATTTAAACGAATTATTACAATTAGAGCCACTTTTTAAAAAATACGAATATTATATAATTACAGAAAAAGATAAAGCAAATGAAAAACTTAAAGAAAAATATGGTGAAAAAATAAACTTTTTACCATATGGTACAAGGTCAAAATTATTTACATATATTTTTAAATACATATATTTATGTATAAAAACAATATATTATTACTTTAAAATCAAACCAAAGGTTATAGTAACAACAGGAACGCATACAGCAGGACCAATGTGTTATTTAGGTAAAATATTTGGAAGTAAAATAATATATATAGAAACATTTGCAAATACAAGTAGAAAAACAGCAACAGGAAGATTAGTTTATCCAATAGCAGATTTATTTATTGTGCAGTGGGAAGAAATGCTAAAACTTTATCCTAAAGCTGTTTATGGAGGTTCAATTTATTAATGATTTTAGTATTATTAGGAACACAAAATAATAGTTTTGATAGATTACTTTGTGAAATAGAAAAATTAATAAAACAAGAAGTTATAAAAGAAGAAGTAATAGTTCAAGCAGGGTATACAAAATACAAGTCCGAAAATATGAAAATATTTGATTTAATTCCTAAACAAGAACTAGAAGAATATCAAAATCAAGCAAGAATTATTATAACACATGGAGGAGTTGGTTCTATTATTTCTTCAATAGAAAAGAAAAAGAAGGTTATTGCTGTTGCAAGATTGCATGAATATGGTGAACATGTAAATAATCATCAAAAAGATATAATAGAATTGTTTGATAAAAAAGGATATATAATTGGAATAAAAGAAGTTGATAAATTAGAACAAGCTTTAAAAATAGTAGAAAATTTTGAACCTAAAGAATATAAACATGATAATACAAAAATGTTAAAAATAATAAGTGATTACATAGACAAAATTTAGTTAATTCATGGAATGAATGGAGAGTTTATAAAATGGAAGACGATAGAATTATAAAACCAGAACTTGAAAACAACATTGAAGAAAGGTTAGAAAATTCATTAAGACCTAATAATTTAGATGAATATATAGGACAAAATAAAGTAAAAGAAAATATGAAAATATATATAAAATCAGCTAAAAAAAGAGAAGAACCTTTAGATCATGTATTATTATATGGACCTCCAGGGCTTCGGAAAAACAACATTATCAAACATTATAGCAAATGAAATGGGATCTAAAATAAAAATAACATCAGGTCCAGCTATAGAAAAACCAGGTGATTTAGCAGCAATATTAACAAATCTTTCAGAAAATGATGTTTTATTTATAGATGAAATACATAGATTAAGTAAAAGTGTTGAAGAAATTTTGTATCCTGCTATGGAAGACTATACATTAGATATTGTTATAGGAAAAGGACCAAGTAGTAGATCTATTAGACTAGATTTACCAAAATTTACATTAATAGGAGCTACAACAAAAGCAGGTTCATTAACAACACCATTGCGTGATCGTTTTGGAATTGTACATAGATTAGAATTATATTCAATAGAAGACTTAAAAAAAATAATAACAAGATCAAGTAATATTTTAGAAGTAGAAATTGAAGAAGAAGCAGCAGAAGAAATAGCAAGAAGAAGTAGAGGAACTCCTAGAATTGCAAACAGATTGCTAAAAAGAGTAAGAGATTATGCGATTGTTTTAGGAGATGGAAAGATAAATTTGAAAATGGCAAAACTAGCTTTAAATAAATTAGAAATAGATGAGCTTGGATTAGATGATATAGACAGAAAAATATTAGAAACAATGATTATACAATATGGAGGTAGACCAGTTGGGATAGAAGCATTAGCTGTAAGTATAGGAGAAGAAGTCGACACAATAGAAGATGTATATGAACCATATTTAATACAAATAGGTTTTATAACCAGAACATTGAGAGGAAGGCAGGTTTTACCATCAGCATATAAGCATTTAGGATATGAATTTAATAACAATGAAAATAATTTAGGACAATTATCATTTTAAAATATAATAGGAATGGAGAATAAAAATGAAATTATTAATGCATACATGTTGTGCACCATGTAGTGTGTATTGCATAGATGAATTACGAAGCGAAAATATAGAACCAACAGTATATTGGTTTAATCCCAATATACACCCATATATGGAATATAAGGCAAGAAGAGATACACTAAAAGAATACACTAAAAGCATACGGCATAAAAGCTATATTTGAAGAAAATTATGGATTAAGAGATTTTTGTAAAAATGTGGTTAATGGATTAGAAACGAGATGCCAAGATTATTGTTATCCTGTAAGATTGGAACAAACAGCTAAATATGCTAAAGAAAATGGATTTGATACAATTTCTACGACTCTGCTTGTAAGTCCATATCAAAAACATGATGTTATTCATAGTTTAGGCGAAAAAATTGCTAAAGAATATGGATTGGAATTTTTATATAGAGATTTTAGAGTTGGCTTTAGAGAAGGACAAGCTAAGGCAAGAAGCTTAGGACTTTATATGCAAAAATATTGTGGCTGCATATTTTCAGAAGAAAGTAGATATAATAACCCCAATCCTCCAAAGCCAGAATTACCAATAGGTTGCGAGTACAAAAGTAGAAGGGCTATATGTGTAAAAAAGATAGAGAATAAGAATGACTACATTGACCTATTATTAGATGCAGATCCATCAAAAGCTAGTATTGATAAGTATTTAAGCGATTCTGATGTTTATGGATTACAAGTAGATGAAAATATAGTTTCTTTAGCAGTAATTTTGCACATTGATAAAAATACATTAGAATTAAAAAATCTAGTTACCAAAGAAGAATATCGAGGAAATGGTTATGCAAAGAAATTATTAAAATCCCTATGTGGTAATTATAAACAGAAGTATAATAAGATGTTGGTTGGAACATCAGAGAATAATATTCCATTCTATGTAAAGCAAGGTTTTGATAAATATGAGAAAACAATAAAAAATTACTTTGTAGATAATTATGATGAAGAAATATGGGATGGAGATTTACAATGTATTGATATGTATTATTATTCAAAAGATTTAAAGAAAACAAAAAATGAAATGTAATTATTGAAATAATATCTAACATTTATGGAGTTAATTTAGAAATAAGTTAGCTCTTTATGAAAACGGAAATTTGAAGTGTTTTAGGCCTAGAACAGAGTGCTTGGTAATAAAAGCATTTAATGGAGAGCTTTTTGTTACTATCGGGGAAAAAATTTATGAATTAAGGAAATTAGAAACTCATAAAAAATATTCAAAAGAATTTGATGAGATACCACTTGAGAAAAAAGAAAAGAAAAAATACATACCACCAATGAGCCATCCGTGGAAATTGGCTTCATTTAAGGAACAAATTCAAAGGGCACACGAGAAAAAAATATATGCATAAAATTATATGTTGTCAATGGAGAAAATGTATAAATAGCATAGCGTTTTATGCCATTTTCGTAATTGTACAATATGATGATATTTTATAATTGTGTACAAGTGCTTATAGCACACAAAATGCTATAAGCACCTATAAAAAATATAAAATTTTGGAAATTAAAAATCCCGCTAATGTTTTAAAATTTTTAAGACATTTTCAAAAACTATTGACATAGTTTGTTAGTGGAAATTTGACTTTTAAGGATATTATGTTATCATATAGTTATAATTGGGCGATGCCTAAGTAGTACATTGAAAATCGCAAAAGAATTATTGGGAAAAACTGATTAAGTGAAATGATATACCCCAAAGGTTATTCCAACTACAATAATTCAATTTGCTACAAACAAGTCCTCACAAGAGATGAGGCAGAAAGGACACATTATGGAAAACAAGACAGAAAGAGTCATGGCAAATGTTATGGCAGCCCTTAACACAGTTGGTGTTGAGTACGCCACCAACACCTATGGATTTGATGTGCAACGGAAACTGTCTGAACTTGTAGATAGGGAGGAAACCGTTGACTACATCGGATTCGATGGTGGAGATAATTTCAAAACCAAATTTGCCGAGTTTATCGAAAAGCCTCATTACTACAAAGTAAGGGGAGCATATTGGGCTGATGACGACAAATATGTTGTCATTCAGTTTGCAAGGCTCTATGAAATGACTGATGAGGACTGGCAGGAATACGCCAGCTGGTGTGGGTGTGAAGATCTTATGGAAGCACAGTGGAATTATGGCGATCCGTTGCCATCTTATATTCGCATGAATGTAAAAGTTATCAAGGAAGACCTTGGTAGCTTCGTAACGATATATGCACACTACTGCTGGGAGCGGTAATTCCTATTGTACGACCAATAAGGCGAGAACTGTGATACAGTTCTCGCCTTTTGGCTGAAAAGATGAGAAAAGCTTGTAGGTTAAGTAAAAAAGTAAATTCTAGTTTGAAATGAAAGACTAAATGCAAGTTTAAGGTAATTTTGAAAAATATTACCAGATGCAAAAAGAACCTAAAAATTAAAAATAAAAGTAGAAAGTTTGTCTGTGCAAGACTAAATTCTACTTTTTTGTTGCTTTATCTCATATAAATTTATTATTTTTTGTTGTTAATTAAAAATGGTTTTAGTATAATATTATCAGGAAGAATCTTTTTTAATTTTAGTTTTTTTAGAGTATTCTTGCCTAAGTATACAGTAGCCATATCAAATGGTATAGCAAAATTTAAAGTTTCTCTTGCCGCACTATTGATATGGCTCATCATTAAATCAATATCATCTTGTACATAATTATCCATAGATGTACATTTGGGAATTATATATCTAATATATTCGTGATTTTTTTCAATTTTAGCTTTTTGATCCGATCTGTTTGGCTCACAATAATATATAGAACTTCTCTTTGTTCCATAAATACTTGTTTCAAGAGCTTCAGGTCTTTGAAATTCACCGACCATTATCGGTTAAAATATATTTAAATATTCTTTTATATAGTTCTGTACCAATAAATTCTAGATTTTAATCTAAACTAGAATTTACTTTTACAATTAAATAATTAAACCTCTCTCTTTTTTGGGCAAATCGGTGGAAAAAAAATCTTTTATATGATATAATGCTGATTAGTTTTAAGGAGGGTATATATTTTAACCCCAAATACGGACAAACCTTTATATATAAAGGAAAACACAAACTTTGAAGAAAGGCAAAAAACTCAACTTTGGCGAATTGAAATAGACTTTTTCATCAGTTATTCCAATGATTTTAAGGAGTAATGACAGGGTACACAACTTTTAGCAGTTAAATAGGAAGAGTTGAGAAGAAGATCGATATGCTAAACAAATAAAAAGAGACAAAGAAAATAAAATAAGCTATTCTATGTAAAACAAGGAAGTGATTTTTGTGAATGATTTAAAACTAAATTTTTCTGAAATTGTTAATATGATTGAAACTAGAAGAAATAATGCTTATAAGAAGGTTAATGAGGAACTAATATCTTTATATTGGGATTTTGGCAAATATATAAGTGAAAAAGTAAATGATTCTAATTGGGGAGATAAAATTGTTGATAAATTAGTAGAATTTATGAAAAGAGAATATCCCACAATGAGAGGATTTAATAGAGCAGGAATATATAGAATGAAACAATTTTATGAAACATATAAAGATAATAAAATTGTCGCTCCACTGGTAAGACAAATTAGTTGGACTCATAATGTTATGATATTAGGCCACTAATTCAATAGAAGAAAAAGAATTCTATATAACATTAAGCTGTTTAGTTGCATTTGAGTTGAAAATTGGAAAATTTAAACCAGAATATATATCAAAAATGGATTTTTATTTGGAGGCATTAGATAGACAAGAAAGAAAAGAAAATGAAAATCCAAGTGTAGGAGTGATTCTATGTGCAAGTAAAGATGAACAAGTTGTTGAATATGCAATGAGTAGAAGCATGTCACCTACTATGGTGTCTCAATATACTTTAAAATTGATAGATAAAAAATTATTAGAAGAGAAATTAAAAGAGATTAATGATATTGTAGAAGAAAATAATAATAAGGAATAAAATTGTGGTCTTAAGTGGCTACTGCAGAGGAAGACAGATATAATAACCGCATTCAAAAAGATAAGGAAAATTATATTATAAAAAAAGAGGTAGAATATGAATAAAATAGAAACAAAATTAAAATCTACAGACAATATAACAGATTTACATATTGTAACATGGTTACCAGAAGAAGAAAATGTTAAAGGTTTAATACAAATAGAACATGGTATCACTGAACATGTAGGAAGATATGAAGAATTTGCACAATTTTTTACAACCAGAGGGTATATAGTTGTTGCAAATGATATTATAGGGCATGGAAAATCTATTAGTAAAACAAAAAAAGAAATGTATTTAGGCCCAAAGGACAGTTGGTTTTATGTAGCAAAAGATTTTTATAATATATATAAAATTCACAGAGAAAAATATAAAAATATTCCATATATAATTTTAGGATTTTCCTTAGGTTCATTTGTAGTAAGAACTTTTTTAAGTATGTATCCGCAGGCAGATATAAACGAAGCGGTACTTGTTGGAACAGGTTACACTTCGAAAATAAGCTTAGAATTAGGAAAATATATTGCTGAATCAGAAGCTAAAAAAGTTGGGGAAGAAAATTCTACAGAAACAATAAACAAATTAGCTTTAGAAAATTACAATAAATCATTTAGAAATATAAAAACTAAGTGTGACTGGTTGTGTTCGAATGAAGAAGAATTAGAAAAATATTTAAAAGATCCACTTGTAAAACAAAATGTTTCATGCGGACTATTTAGAGAATTATTAAATGGAATGATATATTCTAATTCCAATAAAAATATAAAAAATATTAATAAAGAAATTCCAATTTTATTAATTTCTGGAAAAGAAGATCCAGTAGGAAATTTTTCTAAAGGTATAGAAAACTTAAATAAAAGATATAAAAAAAATGGTATAAATAATGTATCTGTTAAATTATATGATGGCTTAAGACATGATATATTTCATGAAAAAAATCATAATGAAATATTTGAATATATTTATAATTGGATTAAAACAAAATGTGAGGAAAAATAATATATATTATTAGGAGGAAATATATTTGAATGATATAATAAAAAATAAATTTAATTATATAAAAAATAAGATTTTAATAATATTATTTATAATAGTAAATATAGCATATGTTGTTCCATCAATAATTTACTATATAAAAAATAAGACAATTTTAAATTTTGAAGTATATTTTAAGTATTTATTAACAGATTCTATAAATAGAAATACACAAACATTAATATATATTATTATATTAACAATCTTATCAATATTATATATAGAAATAATAAAAAAAAGAAAAGAAATATTTAAAAATATAAAACAAATATTTATATTTATAGCTATAATATCAGCAATTTTTATTGTAGCAATTCCATTTACATGTTCAGATGTATTTTACTATTTAGGAATAGGAAGAATTGATAGTAAATATGGACAAAATCCATATTATACTACAATAAAACAATTTGTAGAAGATGAAAATTGGCAATACTTAGAACAAGATACAGTTTTAAAACAAGGATATATAAATGATTGGGCAGATTCAACAGTTGTGTATGGACCTATATGGACAATAATTTGCAAAATGATAGCTTTAATGTCTTTTGGAAACATAGATGTTGGATTATTTGTATTCAAAATTTTAAACATTATAGTTCATTTAATTAATTGCTATATTATATATAAAATATCTGGAAAAAAAATTTATTTATTGTTATATGGTATCAATCCATTTATATTTATTGAAGCAATAGCTAGTGTACATAATGATATTTTTATGATTTTATTTATATTATTATCATTATATTTTTTAATAAAAAAGAAAAGAATTGTTGCAAGCATTTTATTTTTATCAATTGCTACAGCTATAAAGTATTTTGCCGTAATATTATTACCATTTATAATTATTTATTATTTTAAAGATGAAAAGCCAAGTATGAGGCTAATAAAATGTATAAAATATGTAATGTTATTTTTTATTATTACATTATTGCCATATTTATTTTACATTAAAGATTTACAAGTATTTAGTGGATTATTTATACAACAGCAAAAACTTGCAAAAAGTTTTTATATAATTATAACAGAATATTTTAATAACATACCAGGATTACCAGGGAAGGTAAATAGCTTTTTATTAAAATGTTTTATAATAATTTATTTTTTTGTATGTGTAGCATTAATAAATAAAAAACAAATAACATTTAGAAAAACAATGCAAAATGCTGAATATTTTATAATAGCTTTTTTGTTTTTGTTAATTACAAATTTTCAACCATGGTATATAATGTGGTTATTTCCATGTTTTATGTGGCAAAAAACAGATACAATAAAATTTATAATGATTGTTTCACTTGTTAGTCAATTTGCAAATAGTATATTTTTAAATTATGGGGAAGGCTGGAAATATGGTACACCATTTACATTTGTATTATATACTGCAACATTATCAATTTTGCTATTTGTCACTAAAAGAAGGAAAATAATTAAAAGCTAGAGTTTATATAAAAAATATTAAAAACAAAAAGATAAAAAAGAAAGGTATGATTTATTTGAAAAAACTTGTATTAATAGATGGAAATAGTATAATGAATAGAGCATTTTATGGAATAATGGGAAGTAAAATGTTAACAACAAAAGATGGAAAATATACTAATGCTGTATATGGATTTTTAGCAATTTTATTTAAACTATTAGATGATATAAATCCAGAATATTTAGTGGTAGCATTTGATTTAAAAGCACCAACAGCAAGACATAAATTGTATGAAGGATATAAAGCAAATAGAAAAGGTATGCCAAATGAACTTGCAGAACAAATGCCAATAATAAAAAAAATATTAAGAGCAATGAATATAGACATAGTAGAAATGGAAGGATATGAAGCAGACGACATACTTCGGAACTTTGTCTAGATATGGAGAAAGTCAAGGATTAGAAGTTACTATTCTTTCAGGAGATAGAGATACCTTTCAATTGGCAACAGATAAAATTACAATAAGAATACCAAGGACAAAAGGTGGAAAAACTGAAACAGATTTATTTAACAGAGAAAAAATAATTGAAACATATGGTATAGAACCAAAGCAATTGATAGAAGTTAAAGGGTTACAAGGAGATTCTTCAGACAATATTCCAGGAGTTCCAGGAATTGGTGAAAAAACAGCACTAACATTAATAAAGCAATATGGTTCTATAGAAAATTTATATAATGAAATAGAAAATAAAACAGATAATTTAAAAGGAAAGCAAAGAGAAAAAATTGTAAATAATAAAGAATTGGCAGAACTTTCAAAAACTTTAGGAACTATAAACTTAGAAGTTCCAATTTCAGATACATTGGAAAATTTCAAAGTAGAAGAATGGAATAAAGAAGAAATTTATGAGATTTTTAAAGAATTAAATTTCAATAGATATATAGAAAGATTTTCACTAAATAAAGGAAGTAATATAGAAAAAAAAGAAATAAATTTGTTTAAAACTATTGATAAATTACCAGAAGATATAATAAAATTAATAAAAACTCAAAAAGAAATGTATTTTTATATAAAAACAGAACCAGATATAAATCAAGAAAAAATAATAAAAGAAAAAATAGCTGGAATTGCTGTATTTAATCCAGAAAAAATGGAAAGTTACTATTTAGAAGTGTCAGATGAGCAAGAAATAAATAAATATAAAGAAGTACTTGAAACAGAAGAAATAAAAAAAATAGGAATTAATTTATCAAAAACATATATTTTATTAAAACAAATAGGAATAAATATAAAAGGTATAGAATTTGATGTATCTATAGCTGCATATATTTTAAATCCAACTAATAACAAATATGAAATAGAAAAATTGATAGAAGAATATTTACAAGTAAATTTAGATGAATATATACAAGAAGATCAAAAACAAATGAATTTATTTGAAATAAATAATAACATTAAATTAAAACAAAAATACGGATTATATGTTTATGGAATTTATAAATTAAAAGAAATAACATTAAAAGAACTTGAAAAAATTGGAGCAAAAGAGCTGTTTTATGAAATAGACATGCCAACAGTAGAAGTACTTTCAAATATGCAATGGAATGGAATGCATGTAGATATTAGTAAATTAAATGAATATGGGCAAGAACTTACTAAAAAAATAGAAACATTAACATATATAATTTGTGAAATGGCTGGTGAAAATTTTAATATAAATTCAACAAAACAACTAGGTGAAATTTTATTTGAAAAATTAAAATTACCTGTTATAAAAAAAACAAAGAGTGGATATTCAACAGATGTGGAAGTATTAGAAAAATTAAAAAATGAACATCCAATAATAGAACAAATATTAGAATATAGGCAATTAATGAAGTTAAATTCAACATATATAGAAGGATTAAAACCATATATAAATCCAAAAACAAAAAGGATTCATTCATTTTTTCATCAAACTATAACTGCAACGGGAAGAATAAGTTCAACAGAACCGAATTTGCAAAATATACCAACAAGATTTGAACTTGGAAAAAAAGTAAGAAAGGTTTTTGAACCAGAAGATGGAAATATATATGTTGATGCAGATTATTCACAAATAGAATTAAGAGTTTTATCACACATATCAAATGATGAACACATGATTAATGCTTTTAAAGAAGGTCAAGATATTCATAAACAAGCTGCTTCAAAAGTATTTAAAACTCCAATAGAAGAAGTAACAAAAGAACAAAGAAGTAATGCTAAAGCGGTAAATTTTGGTATAGTATATGGAATAAGTGATTTTGGACTAGGAGAACAGCTAGGCATTTCAAGAAAAAAAGCAAAACAATATATTGAAGAATATCTTGAACAATATTCTGGAATAAAAGATTTTATGGAAAATATAACAAATAAAGCAAAAGAAGATGGGTATGTAGAAACATTGTTTCATAGAAGAAGATATATACCAGAATTAAAATCAAACAATTATATGGTAAGACAATTTGGATCAAGAGTTGCAATGAATACACCTATTCAAGGAACTGCAGCAGACATAATGAAAATAGCAATGATAAAAGTGTATAAAGAAATACAAAAAAGAGGTTTAAAATCTAAAATAGTTTTACAAGTACATGATGAAATGATGATAGAAGCAGATGAAAGTGAAAAAGACGAAATAATAAAAATTTTAAAAGAATGCATGGAAAACGCTACAAAATTAAAAGTTCCATTAATTGCTGAAATATCAGAAGCAAAAAACTGGTATGAATGTAAATAAAACGAGAGGAGAGGGAAAGTTGAAAAACAAAAAAATATTAATTATACTAGTAATAATAATTTTTATAATGTTTGTTTTTCTATGTATGTTTAGGAAAAATCTACTAAAAATAGTATATCCTAA
The DNA here is from genome assembly GCA_934157205.1 of uncultured Clostridia bacterium. Taxonomy (GTDB): domain Bacteria; phylum Bacillota; class Clostridia; order TANB77; family CAG-508; genus CAG-269. The sequence continues at coordinate 38,773 of CAKPHJ010000006.1, read as the reverse complement.
AAAATATCAAGAAGTAGTTTTAATATATGAGCAAGAGTATGAAATAGAAGAAAATTTAATTTATGCGTTAATAAAAGCAGAAAGTAACTTTAATGCAAATGCAGTTTCAAATAAAAGTGCAATAGGATTAATGCAATTAATGGAAGAAACAGCAAAAGATGTAGCAAGAAAAAATAATATTCAATTAGATTATAATAATACAAAAGAAGAATTGAAAGATGTTTATAAAAATATTAATATAGGAACAAAATATTTAGAAACATTATTAGAAAAGTATGGTAATAAAGAAGTAGCTCTTGCAGCATATAATGCAGGAATAGGAACAGTAGACAATTGGATAGAAAAAGGAACTATTAAAGCAGATGGTTCAGATATACAAAATATACCATATAAAGAAACTAACAATTATGTTAGAAAAATTTTAAGGGATTATAAGATTTATAATAATTTATATAATTAGTGTAATAAACACACAAGGAAGGAATAAAAATGTGGATAGAGCAATTAATTTTTACAATAATTTCATTTGCAATATTTGTATATATGTTTTTAAGAATGATAAAAAATAATGATACAACATATGTTATTATTTTAGTATTTGAAGCAATTGGAATAGCATTAAATTTTTTAGAGGTTTTGTTTTCAGTAAAATTGAATATAACTTTTAGTATTTTAAAATATATACTTTCTATAGTAATTCCAATTGCAATTATAATTCTAGAAAAAAATAATAGTTCTTTATTAGAAAAAATAAATATACAAAAGGCTAAATTTTATTTATTATTTGGAAATAATAAAAAAGCTAAGCAAGCACTAATAGATTTATTAGAAAAAAGTCCTAATAACTATAAAGCTCATAAATTTTTAGCGGAAATTTATGAACAAGAAGGTGGTATGAGAAAGGCAATAGATGAATATGTACAAGCAGTAGATTTAAATAAGCATGACTATGATTCTTATTATAAAGTGGCGGAATTATTAAATAATTTAGAAAAAAAAGATGAAGCAATTCAAATGTTAACAAGATTATTAACAATTAAACCAGAAAAATATGAAGCTAGTATATTATTAGGTGAGTTATTAACAGAAAAAGAAAAATATAAAGAAGCAGCAAATGTATATCAAAATGCACTAAGATACAATAAAGAAAGTTATGATTTAAATTATAATTTAGGTATAGTTTATACTATGTTAAATGATTTTAAAAGTGCTAAAGATTGCTATGATAAAGCAGCACAGATAAACAGTCTTCTATATAATGCTAAATATTCATTAGCAGAAATAGCTTTAATATATAAAGATATTGAAGAAGCGGAAAAAAGATTTTTAGAATCTGTAGATGATGAAGAACTTTCTGCAGATGCATACTATGAACTTGCAAAAATTAGTCTAATAAAAGGAGAAAAGGATACAGCAATTCATTATATTAATACTGCAATAGATTTAAATTCAAAAAAGATATCAGAAAAGGTAAAAAAAGATCCAATATTTATACCAATAATGGCAAGAATATCAATTCCTTTTAACTTAGAAGGTTTAAAACCAGAAAAAAAACATCTTAAAAACAAAGAATTGAAGGCTAAAAGACATTTAGAAGAAATGAGTGAAATTACAAGACATTTAAGTTATAATGATATAAACTTTTTGAAAAATAAAAAAGAAAAATCAGAAAAAAACAAAACAGAAAATGGAAGAGAATTTAAAGAGTAGAAAAATAGTATATACATATGTAAAAAAACATATAATAATATATATTCTTATTTAAGAGGTGTTGTTATATGTTAAAAAGAAATTTTGCTGTTATAGGTGGAGATTTAAGAATTATAAAATTAGCGAAAATGCTAGCGTACGATGGAAACCAAGTATACACATATGGTTTAGAAAATGCAGAAGAAATAAAAGAAACAGAAAATATAATTATTTGTGATAAACTAAACCAAGCTATAAAAAATACCGAAGTTGTAATAGGTCCTATTCCTTTTTCGAGTAATGGAACAGAAATAAATGCACCATTTGGTGATAAAAAAATATCTATAAGAGAATTAATGCATAATATAAATGCAAAAATTTTAATAGCTGGAAGTATTATGCCAGAAATATATGAAATGGCAAATGATGAATATATAGAAATAATAGATATTATGAAAAGAGAAGAACTTGCAGTTTTAAATACGATTGCAACAGCAGAAGGGACTATAGAAATTGCTATTTCTAATACAAATAAAATATTACATGGAAGTAGTGTACTAATTTTAGGATTTGGAAGAATAGGCAAGGTTTTGGCAAGAAAGTTAGCAGGATTATCTGTAAAAGTTACATGTGCAGCACGAAAAGATGAAGATTTAGCATGGATTAAAGCATATGGACATATGGCTACAAATATTAACACAATAGGTGAAAATTTATCACAATATGATGTAATAATAAATACAGTTCCACATTTAATTTTAACAGAAGAAAGATTAAAATATGTTAAAGAAGAATGTTTACTAATAGACTTAGCTTCTAACCCAGGTGGAATTGATAAAAAAATAGCAAAAGAGAGAAATTTAAAACTTATATGGGCTCTTGCATTACCTGGAAAAGTTGCTCCAGTTACAACAGCAGAATTTTTAAAAGATACAATATACAATGTTTTAAAAGAAATATAAAAATTATAATAGGAGGAATTAAAATGATAATTGAAATTCTAAAAACAATAATATTTGGAATAGTAGAAGGAATTACAGAATGGTTACCAATTAGTAGTACAGGACATTTAATATTAGTAGAACAGTTTATTAAATTTAATAATGTATCTGAAAAATTTTGGGGAATGTTTCAAGTTGTAATTCAATTAGGTGCTATACTTGCAGTTGTTTTAATATATTGGAACAAAATATGGCCAATAACCAAAAATAAAAAAAATGCTATTAAACAAACTGGAATTTTATCTTATTTTGATAAAAATATAATGAATTTATGGGGAAAAATATTAGTAGGCTGTATACCAGCAGCTATTATAGGTTTACTTTTTGATGATGTCTTTGAAGAATTATTTTATAATCCTTTTTGCATATCAATTGCATTAATTGTTTTTGGTATAGCATTTATAGTTATAGAAAATTGGAATAAAACTAGGAAAAAAACCAAAGATAAAAATTATGAAATTACATATAAAGATTCAATAATAATTGGAATTTTTCAATTATTAGCAGCAATTTTTCCAGGAACATCACGTTCAGGAGCAACAATAATAGGTGGACTATTAATAGGATTATCTAGACCAAATGCAGCAGAATTCACATTTTATTTAGCAATACCAACTATGGCAGGAGCAAGTTTATTAAAACTAATTAAATTTGGTTTGAATTTTTCTGGAATGGAATTAGTAATTTTATTAATAGGTATGTTTGTATCTTTTATAGTTTCAATGTTTGTAATAAAATTCTTAATGAATTACATAAAAAAACACAACTTCAAAGTGTTTGGATATTATAGAATTATATTAGGAATTTTAGTTTTATTACTAATTCATAACAAATAAGAAAATTAAAAAATTTTGCTTAGTTTGTTCAACAAAAATTTGATTTTCTAAGCGAAGTAGTAAAATATATAAAAAAATAAAATCCCACAATAGTTATTTTGTGGGATTTTATGTATCAATTTATATTGTTTCGTCTAGCAGATTCGGAATTTTTATTTGTAGATAATGAATCTTTGCACATTTTTTCATATTCTTTGCATCGTATTTTATAATCCATTTGCATACATAAATATCTATAATAAATAAAAGCCTGTTCATATTGAGAAATAGGATTAAAAAAAGGATCCTTATAAATATCATTTGAGTCTTGGGAAGAAGTATTGTTTGAAAAATTTCCTCCTAAATTAAAATTAGGATTTAAATTGTAGTCCATAAATGGAGGATAGCCAAAATCTTTTTCCATAAAAAATCACATTCCTTTCAAAAATATATATTAAAATATATGCGTAAAATTTATTCATATACTAGCAAAATTATATTTTTATAGTATATAAAAAGCTATACTAATTAACCATTTAAGATTCTCTTCTTTTAGTTTAAAACTTAAATCTAAAGAAAACAAATAACTATAATTATTAATTTATGTTTTTAAAATTATTATCTATAAATTATAATTTAAAAAAGGAAAAATACAAATAAAAATATATGTATAAATAGCAGAAAGTATACCATGTAAAAGTTTGCCATATATATAAGGTTTTATAGATAAATCTGTTTTTGAAACAATACTAAGAACTTGTAAAAAAACAGAAATTCCTCCAAAACCAAGAAAAAAAGCAGTAAGAATTATATTAATTGAAATTTTTTTACATGGAATGGAACTTATAATATTGATTCCATTTGTAATTTCTAAAAAACCAGTAACAATGCCATTAGCAAAACTTGTATCTATATTAAAAAATTTTAAAAATATTGAAAAAAATAGTGATATGATATTTAAAATACCACTAGTTTTTAATATTGATATAATACAAGAAAAGAGAACTACAAAACCACCAATAATAAAAAGTGTAGAAATACTATTTGATATACTTTCACTGATAATTTCTCCTAAATTAACAAAACTTGCCGTGTTTTTATTTTTGTAATTATCTAAATATTGATTATCTGTAGAAATAAAATTGTTAGAAATAGATTTAGATTTCCAAAATCTAAAAAGTATTCCTACAGTTATACAAGCAAGAATATGTGTTAATAAAAGTAAAATGCCAATAGTTGTATCTTTAAACATGGTAATACCGACAGTGCCAATAATAAATAATGGTCCAGAATTATTTGTAAAACTTAATAGTCTTTCACATTCTTCTTTTGTGCATATGTTTTTTTTCCTAAATTCAGAAGCTATTTTTGCACCAACAGGATAACCACTTATAATTCCCATTATAAAAGCAAAAGCCCCCTCTCCACGTATATTAAATAATGGTTTCATTATTATATTAAAAAATTTTCCAGATATTTTAATAATATTTGTATGCATCAGTAATTCTACAGCAACAAAAAATGGAAATAAAGAAGGAACAACAGAATTGGTCCATAACAATAATCCGGATTTTACTGCTGCTAAGTTTGACTTAGAAAAAATTAAGATTGATATTGTAAATACTAAAAATAAAATGGCTAATGAATTTCTTCTTATTTTTATAGCATAAATATGTATTTTGTTAAACATAGTTTCACCTTATTCCGTAACATTTTATTGTTCTATGATAATGGTTTAGAAAAATTAATACAAGAAAACATTGAAAATTATATTTTAATGTTTTTAGTAAAAAAATCAATAAAAAAACCATTATCCTAAAATCTTTTTTATTTAATAATTATTAATAATTATATTGAGAAAAGAATAAAAATATGATATAGTAAGAAAAGAAAAATGAAGGATGTGAGAACTTGGAAATTAAAGAATTAATAGAGAAAAATAAATTAGAAATAGAAAAAGAAAAGATATTATTTAATGAACCAATGAAAAAATACTCTACATTCAAAATAGGTGGATTAGCAGAATGTTTAATAAAAATAGATAACATAGAAGACTTAAAAAAAGTTTTAAAATTTTCAAAAGAAAATAATATAAAAATAACAATAATAGGAAATGGCAGTAATGTACTAATATTAGATGGTGGAATAAAAGGAATAACAATGTTAATAAAAATTGAAAACTACCAAATAAATGAAACAGCACAAAATGAAATAGAAGTAATTGCTGGTGCTGGTTGTAAAATTGGGAAATTAGCACAAGTATTTCTAAAAAATGAAATAACAGGTTTTGAAGAATTATCTGGAATTCCTGGAACGCTAGGTGGAGCTGTAAAAATGAATGCAGGAGCACATGGAAAAGAATTTGTAGATATAATAGAAGAAGTAAAAGTAATTGATTATAACGGAAAAGAGAAAATAATAAAAAAAGAAGAGTGTGAATTTTCCTACAGAAATAGCATATTTAAACATGAAAATTACATAATTACAGAAGTGAAAATGAAATTAGAAAAAGGAAATGAAACTAATATAAAAAACAAAATGACAGAATATTTAAAATATAGAAAAGAAAAACAACCTATAGAATATCCAAGTGCTGGAAGTACATTTAAAAGAGGAAATGATTTTATAACAGCTAAATTGATTGATTTAGCAGGATTAAAAGGTTTTTCTATAGGTGATGCACAAATATCATGCAAACATAGTGGTTTTATAATAAACAAAGGAAATGCAACAGCAAAAGATGTTTTAGAACTAGTTAAACATGTAGAAAAAACAATAGAAAAAGAATTTAATAAAAAAATTGAGTTAGAAATTGAAATTATAGGTGAAAATTAATTTAAATAGGTTTAGGAGGAAAATAAACAAAATGAATGGTTTTATGCATTGGTTTAAATCAAGCAACAAAATGAAAAGATGGATATTTTTAATATTAATAGGAATTATATTAGCTTGTTACGCACTTGCAGAAGTATTAGTAATGAAAGAAATTTCATTTCAAGAAGTTGGAAAAGTAATAGTAATATTTGTTTTAGGATTTGTTTCAATAGTTTTAGGACTAGTATTTTTAAATAAAAGAACACTAGAAGTATTAATTGAAGCAACAGATGAAAGAATGGAAAACAAAGACAATATAAATATAAATTCACTAATATTTAATAAAAAAGTATATGATAAAGGTCCAAATATTGTAGTAATAGGTGGTGGAACTGGATTAAATACTGTATTAACTGGATTAAAGCAATATACAAGTAATTTAACAGCAATTGTAACTGTTTCAGACTATGGTGAAAATGCCACAGAATCTAGAAAAGAATTAGAGCTACTTCCTTTAGGAGATATAAAAGATAGTGTTATATCATTATCAACAAAAGAAACAACAATGAATAAATTATTTAATTATGAATTTTCTAAGGGAAGATTAAAAGGATTAAATTTTTCAGACATATATTTTTCAGCAATGAAAAATATATGTGGAAATTTTGAAGATTCTATAATAAAAAGTAATGAAGTTTTAAAAATTGTTGGAAGAGTTATTCCTGTAACTTTAGATGAAATGCAAATAAAAGCAGAACTTGCGAATGGTTATATTGTAGAAGAAAAATCAAGAATTCCAGAGGTAGTATCAGAAAAAATAACTAAAATTAACAGAATATTATTAAGTCCATCAAATTGTAGACCAGCCCCAGGAGTTATAGAGGCAATAAAAAAAGCAGATTGCATTATAATAGGTCCTGGAAGTTTGTATACAAATGTTATACCAAATTTACTAGTAAATGGAGTAACTAAAGCTATAAAAGAATCATCTGCTATAAAAGTATACATAAATAATATTATGACTGAGCCAGGTCAAACAGATAACTATAGTGTTGCAGATCATATAAAAGCCATAATAGATCACTGTGGTAATGGAATAATAGATTATTGCATATATGATACAGGAGAAATAATTCCTGAATTCATAAAAAGATATAATCTTGAAGGACAAGACATTGTAGAACAAGATGTAGAAAAAGTAAAAGGAATTAAATTTTTACAAAGAAATTTATCAATGATATCTGATGAATACATAAGACATGATCCTAATCTTGTTGCAGCTTCTATAATTGAATTAATATGTGATGACTTAAAATATCAAGATAAACAAAATGATCCACAATATTTAATGTTAAATACAAAATTAAGAGAAGAAAAAAGAATAAATAAAGAAAAAAATAGAAAATCTAATAAAAAGAGTAAAGAAAAAAATAAAAAGAATACAAGATATAAAAGTAAATTTAGTAGTAAATATAGTGATAGAATAGAATCAATAAGAAATGCAGATAGAAAAACAGCTAAAAGAAGAGAAAAAATAGAAACAAAAAAAGAGTTATCAAAAAGAAAAGAAGTTAGAGAACAAAAAGGTAAAAGACCTAAAAGAATGCAAGACAATAATAAAAAAACACGAGATGAAATCAGAAAAGAAATGTTAAAAATGTTAGAAAATGAACAAAATAACAAATGATTTATTGGCATAAACCAATTTAAAAATACAAAACTACATAGAATATAAAAAATTCTGTGAAAGGAATGATAAAAATGGAAATAACAAAGGATAATTTAAACTTAGAAGAAGGGTTACAAAAAGAATGGTTAATAACAAATGGAATAGGTGGTTTTAGTTCTTCAACAATAATTGGTGCAAATACAAGAAAATATCATGGCTTACTAATTGCACCACTAACACCACCAGCTAGAAGATTTTTAATACTTTCAAAATTAGATGAAAGTATTAATATAAATGAAAAAAAATACGATCTATATACAAATGTATGTAAAAATTATATTTCTGAGGGTTATAAATATCAAGAAGAATTTCGAAAAGAATTTATACCAGTTTTTAAATATAAAATTGAAGATATAGAAATAACTAAAATGATATGCATGGAGTATGGACACAACACAGTTAGTGTATTATATAATATTAAAGGTGGCAAAAATTTTGCTAAGCTTACATTAGCACCCATTATGAATTTTAGGGACTTTCACCAAATGAATACAGATCATTATTTTTTCATAAAACAAAACATAAATAAAAACAAAGTAAAAATAATTGTAGACAGCAATTCACAAATACCTATTTATATGAATGTATCAGAAGGAAAATATATAAAACATGAAAATGATACATTTAAAAATATGTTTTATGTTGAAGAAGAAAAAAGAGGGTTTTATCCAGAAGAAAATCATGCAGTTCCAGGAGTATATGAAATAGAAATACCTGAAAATTCTGAAAAAGAAATATCATTTATATGTTCTTTAGAAGAAAATATAGAACAAAAATCTGCGAAGAAAATAATTGAAAACGAAATTAAACGTTTAACAAATATATTTGATAATTCATTACTTATTCAAAATAATAAAACAAAGAGAACTCAAAAAGAAATAGAAACACAAGAACTGATAAAAACTTTTTTAATTGCTACAGATAATTTTATTGTATATAGACCAAGTTTTAGACTTCATACTGTAATAGCAGGCTACCCATGGTTTTTAGATTGGGGAAGAGATACATTAATTGCATTTGAAGGTTTATTACTATTACCAAAAAGATTTGAATTAGCAAAAGAAGTTATAAAAACAATGTTAAGAGATATAAAATATGGACTTGTCCCAAATGGATATTCAGGATATGATAATAGACCATTATATAATAGTGTTGATGCTTCATTACTTTTATTTGAGCAAATTCAAAAATATGTAAATTATACGGGAGATTATAAATTTGTAAAAGAAGAAGTATATCCAAAATTAGAAGAAATAATTGATAATTATTGTAAAGGAAATAATGTAGATGATAATAACATTTATTTAGATGAAGATGGATTAATAGTATCTGGAACAGAAGAAACTCAAAATACATGGATGGATGCAAAAAATGATGGAATTGCATACACACCGCGAAATGGTAAAGCAGTAGAAATAAATGCAATGTGGTATAATGCGAATATGATAATGGCAAGTTTAACAAGAAGGTTCGGACATATTTTTATAGCAAAAAAATATAAAGATTTAGCACAAAAGTGTAAAAAATCATTTGAACAAAAATTTTATAATGAAAATAAAAAATGTTTGTATGATGTTTTAGGTGATGAAAAAATAAGACCTAATCAATTATTTAGTTTAAGTTTAACATACCAAGTACTTGATCCAAATTCAGATGAAGCAAAAAATATGATAAACACTGTAGAAAAGAAATTGTTAAATTCGTATGGCTTAAAAACACTAGCAAAAGGAGAAGAAAACTATGTTGAGGTATATGAAGGAAATGGCAAAAAAAGAGATAGCAGTTATCATCAAGGAATAACATGGACATGGCTTTTAGGACTTTATTATAATGCATTAAAAAATAGTTTAGCAGTAGCACAAACAATAGATGAAAGAAAAGAATTGAGAGAAAAAATAGATAAATTTGTACAAACAACAACAATAACATTTCAAGATGAACTATATCATGATGGATGTTTAGGAAGCATTTCTGAGCTATATGATTCTAAAAAACCACAATTTCCTAAAGGAGCTTTTGCACAAGCATGGAGTGTTGCAGAGGTATTTAGAATCATTATGCAAAAATAAATTATATTCAAGAGGATTGGGGTTTAAATTGATAACAATAGAAAATTTAGAAAAAGAACTAAAAACAGGAGTTTTAAAAAGTATATATTTACTATATGGAGAAGAATTATTTCTTTTAGAATCATCTTTAAAAAAGATAAAAAAATTATTTGGACCATGCATAAAAGGAATAAATTATATAAATATAGATGAAACCAATGTTTCAGAACTTATACAAGATATAGAAACTCCAAGTTTTGGATATGAAAAAAAATTAATTATTGCAAGAAATACAGGACTATTCAAAAAAGAGGGAAAGAAAAAGAATCAAGAACTTCAAAAATTAAAAGAAAAAATAAATGATTATATAATTCAAAATATTAATATTATAAATGAAAGTGTAAATTTAGTATTTGTTGAAGAAGAAGCAGATTCAAAACAGGAACTACTAAAAACTATAGAAAAATATGGTGTTGTATGTAAATTTGATTATCAAAAACCATTCGAAATAGAAAAAAGACTAAGTGCAATATGTAATGCATACAACGTAAAGATAGATTCTAAAACATTAAAATATTTTATAGAATGTTCTCGGAACAAATATGCAAGATTTAATTAACGAAATAAGAAAACTAATAGAATATGTAGGCGATGGAGGCATAATACAAACAGAAGACATAGATAAATTAACAATAAAAAAATTAGAAAGTATTATATTTGATTTAACAGATAATTTAGGGAAAAAAAATATAGCAAAAGCATTAGAGGTTTTGCAAAATTTAATTTATGCCAAAGAACCATTACAAAAAATTTTAATAACACTTTATAATCATTTTAAAAAAATATATTTTACAAAAATAGCATTAAAAAATAATAAAGATTTAATAATAAGTTTGAATTTAAAACCAAATCAAACATTTTTAGTAAATAAATATAAAATGCAAGCTAGATATTTTGAAACAAAAGATTTAAAGCAAATTTTACAGGCTCTTATTGATTTAGACTATAAATATAAAAATGGATTATTAGATTTACAAATTGGATTAGAAGCAATTCTTTGCAGATATTGTAGTTAAAAATATGTATAAAAAACCAAATATTGATAAAAATATAATTAAAATATTATTATTGATAGGTGGTTTTTTTATGTTTAAAAATAAAAAATTTATAATATTATTTTGTTCTATAATAGCTTTAACATTGGTAACAATTTTTATTTATAGTATAGTTCAAAATAATGAAGTTGAAGCATTGTCAAAATACGGTTCAAGAGGAGAAGAAGTAAAAACAATACAAACAAAATTAAAAAGATGGGGATATTATACAGGAAGTGTAGATGGTATATATGGAAATAAAACAGTAGAAGCAGTAAAATATTTTCAAAGAAAAAATGGTTTAACAGTAGATGGTATAGCAGGAACAGCAACTTTAAGAGCAATGGGAATATATAGTTCTTCATCTAGTAGCACAACAAGTAATTCTAGTAATGTAAATTTGCTTGCAAGAGTAATATATGGAGAATCACGAGGGGAACCATATACTGGACAAGTTGCTGTTGGGGCAGTTGTTATGAACAGAGTAAAAAGTAGTTCTTTTCCAAATACAATTTCAGGTGTAGTTTATCAATCTGGAGCATTTGACGCAGTAAAAGATGGGCAAATAAATTTAACACCAAATGATACTGCTAAAAAAGCTGCACAAGATGCCATTAATGGTTGGGATCCAAGTTATGGGGCAATATATTATTTTAATCCTTCAACAGCAACAAATAAATGGATATGGTCTAGGCCAATGACTGTAACAATTGGAAAACATAGATTTTGTAAGTAAATTTTTATTAATTTACTTACAAGATAATGATTTTAAAAGTCTTGACAAAAAAAGTTGAAATTGATAATATAGTAGTAAATTTTAAAACACGGAGGAAAAAATGTTATACCCAGACAGGTACTTAGAAAACGTAGAGAAAATAACAATAGAATTTTTACAAAAAAATAAAATTAAAGCTTTAATATTAGATATGGATAATACTTTAATAAATTATCAAAAAAATATGTCAAAAGAAGTTGAACAATGGGCAAAACAATTAGTTGGACAAGGAGTAAAATTATATATAGTATCTAATACAAATAAAAAAGAAAAGGCAGAAAATGTAGCAAAAAAGTTAGGAATACCCTATACAATTTTTGCTAAAAAGCCACTAAAAACAGGATTAAAAAAAGCACAAAAAGCACTAGGAGAGAAAAGTGAAAATATAGCAGTAGTAGGTGATCAAATATTTACTGACATAATTGGAGGTAATAGGTGTAAAATGTTTACAATACTAGTAGATCCAATAGACAAAAAAGATTTTTGGTATACAGCATGGAAAAGACCAATAGAAGATAGAATAAAACAAAAATATAAAAAAGAGAATAATATAAAATAAAAAGTTGGCAAAAATAAAGGAGAAAAACAAAAATGTATTTAAACAATGTAAATATAATATATTATGTAGTTGTAAGTATTATTCGGATTATTTGTTGGTCATATTGTTAGTTGGGCTAATAAAAGATTACCAGAATATAAAAGTGTAATATCAAAGGACTTTATAATAGAAAATAAAATGAATTTTAAACCGAACTACATTATAATGCTTTTAGTTTCAGTAATATATGTAGGGTTGGTATATACATATGGAATAAAAGAAACGCTAATAGCAAATTTAGATTTAATAAAATATTTAATACTCACACCTATGTTGATTTCTGTATTTGTTATAGATTTTAAATTACAGATAATTCCTAATAGGCTTAATTTAACTATTTTTGAAATAGGCATAATATTTGCCTTTTTATACGGTTTATCAAATATTGCAATAACAATAAATATGTTACTTGGAATGCTAGCTGGAGGCGGTATTTTTTTACTTATAACACTTTTAGGTGGAGTTTTCTATGGAAAAGAAGCAATGGGTTTTGGTGATGTAAAATTAATGGCATCTTTAGGATTATATTTTGGTCTTTCAAATATAATAATAATAACATTAACATCATTTTTAATAGGAGCAATTCTGAGTATAATACTTTTAATAACTAAAATTAAAAAAACAGACGAATATATTCCATTTGGACCGTTTATAGTTATTGCTGTATTTTTAAGTATATACTTACCTTTTGAACAAATAAAAAATATATTAATGGTCATATTTACACTTGGAATGTACAGAACATAAAATTTAATATAAATAATTTATGTAAGGTATTTTCAAATAATATAATATCAAATTTTATAATAAAATATACAGATAGAAAGGGACGTGGCAGAAATGAATTCTAAATTACAATGGTTAAGAAATAAAATGTCTAGTTTAGATTTACAAGGTTTAATTATAACAAATCCTATAAATATAAAATATTTAATAAATGTTACAGCAGAAGGAGTTTTACTTTTAACTAGAAAAGAAAATATATTTATAACAGATAGTAGATATATAGAACATGTGCATACAACTTTAACATTGTTTGATGAAATAATAGTTTACAATATTCATGACATTTCAAAAGAAGACTATGAAAACTTCTTTATGTTTTGTGAAAATGTTGGATTTGAAGAATATAATATTTCATATGCTACGTATAAAGAATATATAAGAAAATACAAAATACATAATTTTGTAGAAACAGAGCATATTATAGAAAAACAAAGAATGATAAAAGATGATGACGAAATAGAATACATATCAAAAGCATGTGAAATAACAGATAATTGCTTTGAATATATATTGAAATATATAAAACCTGGTATGACAGAAAAAGAAATAGCCAATGAAATAGAATTATATTTCAAAGAAAGAACAGATGGATTATCATTTGATACAATAGTTGCTTCAGGCGAAAATACATCAAAACCGCATGCAGCACCAACAGAAAGAAAAATAAAAGAAAAAGACATTATAACAATTGATATGGGATGCAAAGTTAATGGATATTGTTCAGATATGACAAGAACATTTTTTGTAGGAGAAGTACCAGAGGAAATAAAACCAATTTATGATTTAGTTTTAAAAAATCAACTTACAGTACAAGAACAATACAAAGATGGTGCAAGTACAAGACATTTGGCTAAAATGGTAGAAAGTGATTTTAAAATAAATGGATATGACTTAATACATAGCTTGGGTCATGGTGTTGGAATGGAAATACATGAAACACCATATATTAGTTATAATATAGATTCAAATTTAAAAGAAAATATGGTTGTTACAAATGAACCAGGAATTTATATACCAGGAAAATTTGGTGTAAGAATTGAAGATACAGTTAAAATAGAAAAAAATGGATGCATAAATTTAACTAAATCTGAGAAGAATTATATTGTAATATAATTTTTGCATATACGATTTATAATTTTATAATTTTATACTACAATCATTAAACTTTTAGTATTGATTTTTATTGATTTTTGTAGTAAAATAGTAAAAGTATAGTTTTAATAGGAAATATATAATGTGAATATTCTATACAAAATATAAAAGAAAAACAAACATGAAATTGAAAGGAGAAATTATTATGGCATCAGTATATTCAGCAGGTGATTTTAGAAATGGAACAACATTTGAAATGGAAGGTAATGTATATAGAATAGTTGAATTCCAACATGTAAAACCAGGAAAAGGTTCTGCATTTGTAAGAACAAAACTAAAAAATGTAATAACAGGAGCAACATTAGAAAAAACATTTAATCCTTCAGACAAATATCCAGCAGCAGAAATAGAAAAAAAGGCAATGCAATATCTATATAATGATGGAGATTTATATTATTTTATGGATAATGAAACATATGATCAAATGCCTTTAAATGAAGAACAACTTGGAGATTGTCTAAAATATTTAAAAGAAAATATGGAAGTAACAATGCTTTCTTATAAAGGAAAGGTATTTGCAGTTGAACCACCAACATTTGTGGAATTAGAAGTTACATACACTGAACCAGGTTTCAGTGGAAATACAACAACAACATCAGGAAAACCAGCTAAATTAGAAACAGGATTAGAAATTCAAGTTCCATTATTCGTAAACATAGGAGATATCTTAAAAATAGATACAAGAACATGTGAATACATGGAAAGAGTATAAAGAAAGGTGATTAACAAAATGGGAATAATAAAAAACGAATATAAAAGTTTTTTAGATGACATAGACAAAAATATAAAAAATAAAGAAGACTTGGAATATATAAAAGCAAGGTTTACTAAATTTTTAGATGTAATAGTAGAACAAATAGATAGCATAATGAATTATAAAAATGATGAAATAGAAGAATTAAAAGCTACGCAAAATAATATGGAAAACAAGATAGAAAAAATGCAACAAATTATAGAACATATTGAAAAAGACATATATTCAGAAGAAGGTTTTGATTTTGAAATAATATGTCCATACTGCAATTATGAATTTTTCGTAGATGTAGATGAAGAAAAAACAGAAATAGAATGCCCAGAATGTCACAATATAATAGAATTAGATTGGACAGGAGATGTGGACGATATTGAAGATGGTTGCAGTGGCCATTGTGGTGGATGCCATGGTTGTGGCATTGAAGACGTGGAAGATTCTGAAGACGACGAAGATGATATGTAATTTTAATTTATGTAAAAAAATTCAAGGGATTTTGATATTTATCATTTTCTCTTATACCAATATGTAAATGAGAACCAGTGGTAGCCCCGTTTGTGGGGTTACCACTTTTGTCATGATATGAGTTTCCAGGTACTCCATAAACATATTTAGGACCAACATGTCCAATAATTTGACCTTGTTTTACGAATTCTCCAACTGAAACAATATAATTTGGACTTACATGACAATATGAGACTTTTAAATTAGAGAAGGAAATGGTAATTGTATAACCACCAGCACCTAAGAAGTTTGTAAATGTTATTTTACCATCTGAAACAGCTATTAAATTTGTACCTTCAGGAGCTGGTATATCACAACCATAGTGAAAACTAGAAGCACCGTGCTGTTGGTGAGTTTCTTTTTCCAAAAGGAGAACTTATTTGTGTATATCCGAGGTATTGGCCAAACAAAACCATTAGGGTTAAATGCAATAATTTCTTTGTTTAAGTTCTGATTTGTATTTGAATTGTTTGAAATTGATGGAATAAAAAATATTGAAATAAAGAATGTTAATATAAAAATTAATAATATTGAAAAAAATAAACTTTTTGAAATAAAAATCGCCTCCAATAAAAAAATGGCAGGGGTAGAAGGATTCGAACCCTCACAGGCGGTTTTGGAGACCGATGTGCTACCATTGACACTATACCCCTAAATGAATAAAAATAATATATTTAAGACATTTAATATATTAACACAAAAGAAATAAAAAGGCAATAACTTTTTTTAAAATTATTGACTTTTTTTATTAAAAATAATATAATTGGCAAAAACGATAAAGATTATGAGGGTGGAATTTTATGTTAGAATCAATGGAAAAATTAGTAGCACTTTGCAAAAATAGAGGATATATATATCCAGGCTCAGAAATATATGGAGGACTTGCAAATACTTGGGATTATGGACCTTTAGGTGTAGAATTAAAAAACAATGTAAAAAAAGCTTGGAGAAAAAAATTTATTCAAGAAAGAAAAGAAATAGTTGGTTTAGATGCAGCTATATTAATGAATCCTGAAACATGGGTAGCTTCAGGCCATGTTGGTGGTTTTTCAGACCCATTAATTGATTGTAAAGAATGTAAAACAAGACACAGAGCAGATAAATTAATAGAAGAATGGGCACACGAACAAAAAAAGGACATGATAGCAGATGGAATGTCAGACAAAGAATTAATAGAATTTATAGAAAAAAATAAAATTCCATGTCCAAAATGTGGAAAAACAAATTTTACAGACATAAGAAAATTTAATTTAATGTTTAAAACTTTTCAAGGTGTAACAGAAGACAAAACATCTGAAATATACTTAAGACCTGAAACTGCACAAGGAATATTTGTAGATTTTAAAAATGTATTAAGAACATCAAGAAAGAAAATGCCAATGGGAATAGCACAAATTGGTAAAGCATTCAGAAATGAAATAACACCAGGTAATTTTACATTTAGAACTAGAGAATTTGAACAAATGGAACTTGAATTTTTCTGCAAACCAGGAACAGATTTAGAATGGCATAAATATTGGAAAGAATATTGTAAAAATTGGTTATTAAAATTAGGAATAAAAGAATCAAATATTAGACTAAGAGATCATTCACCAGAAGAATTAGTATTCTATAGCAAAGCAACAACAGATATTGAATTTGCTTTCCCATTTGGTTGGGGTGAATTATGGGGAATTGCAGACAGAACAGATTATGACTTAACACAACACATGAATCATTCAAAACAAGACCTAACATATCAAGAGCCAGAAACAAATGAAAAATATGTACCATATGTAATAGAACCATCATTAGGAGCAGACAGAGTTGTTTTAGCATTTTTATGTAATAGTTATGATGAAGAAGAAATTTCTGAAGGAGATACAAGAACAGTATTACATTTACATCCAGCAATAGCTCCATATAAAGTAGCTGTATTGCCATTATCAAAAAAACTTTCAGAAAAAGCAGACGAAGTTTATAAAAAATTATCAACAAAATTTATGTGTGATTATGACGAAGCTGGAAGTATAGGAAAACGTTATAGAAGAGAAGACGAAATAGGTACACCTTATTGTGTTACAGTAGATTTTGACACATTAGAAGACGAAACAGTTACAATAAGAAATAGAGATACAATGGAACAAATTCGCTTAAAAATAGATGAAGTAGTAAATTGGGTAGAACAAAGATTAGAATTTTAAAAAAAGGAACAAAGCAATGCAAGTTGTACTTTGTTTTGTACTAAGAAATTAGAACTATCCTAGTATATAAAAAAGACCTTAAAAGTAAAATTTTAAGGTCTTAATTTGTGCTGAAAAAATTTTGTTCTTCTTGTTTTTCATAAAGCATTTTAATTGGAATATTTTGTTCTTCAAAATTATCAACAAAGCCAATTTTAGCTGTTTCAGTATTAGTATCAATTCCTTGAATCCAAACTAAACGTTGATTATAATAAATATCAAATTTTTCATTATTATTTAAAATATTGTTTATTCTTTGTAAATTCATATTATAATATCCTTTCTTTTTAATTTAAATTGTTACTAATAGTCAAGTAAATTGAAAATAAACTGCGAATAGTAACATTAATTATTATCTTTTAACAATATATACAAATTATAGGAATTTTATTCATAAACATAGTTTTGACAACATAAAAAAGGTGTGATAAAATACCAACTGATCAAATATAATTATATTAGTTCATGAACAAGCCATAAGAGGTGAAAGAATTGAAAAATTACAAAATAATCGAAGTCACAAAAGAAAATGAACGAGAATATTTGAGTCAAATCGAAAATTTAGAGTTAAAAGTTTTAAATCATATGGAAACAGAAGGAAAAAAAGGACAGTTATTTATTACTGGGAGGGAGGATATTTCAAATTACATACATTCACAAGAGAACAAGGTAATAATAGCAGTAGATGAAAATAATAGTGTAATATCAGCTGTATATATAACACAAGGGCAAAAACCATTTACATATAATGATATTACAAAATATTTTAAATACGGAAATGAATATAAAAATTATGTTAAAAATATATATGGTTCAGGCTTTAAATATAAAAAAATAATGCTTGAAACATATAATATAAAAATTGAAGCATATAAAGAAGCTAAAAGAAGAATACTAAAAGAATATAAACAAGAAGATATAGACGAATTTTTACAAACTAAAACTGATGAAAAAAATTCAATAAGAGAAAAATTAAATCAATATATGTCTGAATATATAGAAGAAAAAGAAATGCAAACACCAGGAATAAAAAAACAATATGAACAATTTTATTGGATTACAAGAAAAGATATTGCAGAAGAATTAAATAAAGATATAAGCAAAATCAAACCAAATCAAGACATTTTAGAATGTGATGAAATGGTAACACAAGAATATGATTCAATAATAAAAAATTCTCATTTAAAGATACATGAAAAACCAGAATTTCAAATGGATAAATATTATTCTGCCAATCCAGATAATTCAATAGAAATAGATACATATTTAACAAACCCAGAGAATAGACATTATGGAATGGCAAGAATACTTGTATATGAAGGAATAAAAAATAAAATAGAAGAAATAATCAAGCAAAATAATCAAAATGAAATTTTCCTATGTTCAACATTACATAGAGATAATTTATCATCAAAATATGTTTCTGAATTTTTTGGACTTACAGATAGTCTTTTTGTTCAAAGAAGGCAAGACAGAGATAGAGAAGTTCATATTTGTAAAATTCCAAAAGGAAAAGCAGAAGAATATTTAAGAAATATAGCTGAAAAATTGTCTGTATTATATGGATATAATACAGATCAAATAGACGTTTCACCAGAAAGAAAAATAGAAATTTTAAAAGAACAATTAGAATATGAAAAAAATCAATTAAAATTAGTAATTAAAAAATCAAAAAATAGAAAAAATAAAAATGAAAAATATAGTGGAATGTCAGTATCTAATGAAGTGAAAAGTAAAGCAACAAAAATAGCAAAATTAGAAGCACATATAAAAGATATAAAAAAAGAAACAATAAAAAAGAAAGAGGGAAGATAAAATGGAACAATATAAATGGCCAATAGAACCAAAATATAAAGTGTGTGAGCATGACAAATATGGAATAAGAAAAAATCATTATGTGTTGTTTAAACAAAGAGCACATTCTGGGTTTGATATTACTGCAGATATAGGAACAGAAGTTCATCCAATATCAAAAGGAAAGGTATTACTTGCTGAATTTGATGGAACAACAACAGAAGGATATGATGCTTTTAATGATGGTTATGGAAATAAAGTGGAAATATTAAATGAAGATGGAAGAAGAGTTGTTTATGGACATTTAAGAAATTTTTTTGTGAAACCAGGTGATATTGTTGATTGTAATACAGTAATTGGAATAACTGGTTGTAGTGGTGGTTCTAGAGTGCCACATTTACACTTAGAAATAAGAAAAGAGAATACAGAAGAAACTGGATTAGATTATACAATAGATCCTCTTGAATTATTACCAAAAAGAGATTTTAATAAATTAACAAAAGAATTTACATTAGAGCCATATGCATCACTTTGGAGAATTTTAGCATCAGATGAACCATGGAATTTTAAAAAAGATGATGTCCCATATGATACTGATAAAGAATTAATAAAATAGGAGGAAACTTATGAAAATTGAATACAATGGAAATTTAATAGAAATAGACGAAAGAAAAAAGATAAAAGAAGTTTTAAAAGATGAAATATTAAAAAGTAAATATGCAGTGGTAGCAGCAATATTTAATAATAATTATGTAAGTTTAGATTCTAAAATAGAAAAAGAAGGAAATATTAAATTAATTGATATTTCTTCAAAAGAAGGTAGTAAAATATATAGAACAACTTTAGTATATATATTATCAAAAGCATTTGAGGAAATGTATCCAAATGAGAAATTAGAAGTAGATTATCAATTAAACAATTCAATGTTTTGTGATGTTGAAAATTTTGAAATTACTGAAGAATTCATAGAAAAATTAAATAAAAGAATGCGTGAAATTGTTAGAAAAAATATACCAATAAAACAAGTTATAATGAATAGAGAAGAAGCAAAAAAATTTTATGAGGAGAATAATACAGCAAAAGGAAAGTTACAGTATGATTTAACAAACAATAATAGTATATATATGTATTATTGTGAAGACTATTATAATTATTGTTATGGATTAATTGCAGATAGAACAGGTATTGCTAAAATTTTTGAAGTTGTAAAATACAATAATGGATTTTTAATAAGATATCCTAGTTCACAAGAACCTGAACAATTACCTAAATTTATAGAAAATAAAAAACTTGCATGGGCATTAAATGAATATGAAGATATTCACAGAATTTTAAATATTGAAACAGTTTATAGATTAAATAAATCTGTTACAGAAAAAACAATAAAAGATTATATAATGTTAGATGAAGCACTTCATGAAAAGAAAATAGCAAATATTGCAGATAAAATAGCTAAAAACAGAAAAATAAAAATGATATTAATTGCAGGACCATCATCATCAGGAAAAACTACATTTGCTCAAAGACTTGGAATTCAATTAAAGCTAAATGGATTAAAGCCAGTAACAATATCTGTAGACAATTATTTTGTAGAAAGAAAAGATACTCCTAAAGATGAAAATGGAGAATATGATTTCGAATGTATAGAAGCAATAGACTTAAAATTATTTAATGATCATTTAACAAAATTATTAAATGGTGAAGAAATTGAAATGCCTAAATTTGATTTTAAAGTAGGAACAAAAAAATATAATGGACAAAAAATGAAGCTTGAAAATGACGAAGTACTCGTAATAGAAGGAATACATTGTTTAAATGATAGACTAACAAATAGTATTGCAAAAGATCAAAAATATAAAATCTATATAAGTGCATTAACTGTTTTAAATATGGATAGATACAATAGAATTTCAACAACAGATACAAGACTTGTTAGAAGAATAGTAAGGGATTATCAATTTAGAAGTTATAGTGCAAAACATACTATAGCAACATGGCATATGGTAAACAAAGGCGAAGAAAAAAATATATATCCATATCAAGAAGAAGCTAATAGTATTTTTAATACATCACTAATATATGAACTTGGAGTATTAAAAAAAATAGCATTACCTTTATTAGAAGAAATACCAGAAGATGAAGAAGAACACGCAGAAGCACAAAGATTAATAAATATATTAAAATATTTTAAAGAAATTCCAGCAGAATATGTACCAACAAATTCATTGTTAAAAGAATTTCTTGGTGGTGGAGATTTTAAATATTAAAAGGATAGATGAAAATTGGAAAGTAGAAATTTTACAGAAATTGATGAAGAATTTATATGTGAAAATTGTGGAAAAAAGGTATCTAAATTAGGGTATTCATGTAGAAATCATTGCCCATTTTGTTTACATTCTAAACATGTTGATAAAAATCCAGGAGATAGAGAAGAAACTTGTAAAGGAATATTAGAACCTGTTGGTTTAGAAATTAGTGCAAAAAAGGGTTATGTTATAGTATTTAAGTGCAAAAAATGTGGAGCAATTAAAAAAAATAAATCTGCTAATGATGATAATATGGATTTAATTATAAAATTGAGCAGTAAGCAATATTAAAGGGGCTAAAAAGCCCCTTTAATTATTACTAATTATTTATAATTTCCATTTGTATAAATTGAACCTTCTAAACGATTTCCGGTTAATTACAGTAGTAATAATATTGTTTATTTCTTCAATACTTTCATCTAATATATCAATTCGAGCAGAGTCAATTAATAAATTTTTAGGTGAAATTGAAGTTATTTTACTGTTAAAAATAGTTGAAACAGTTTGAATATTATCAGGCATAATTGGAAATTTCATATTAAGACGATCTTTTAAAAAGTAGGAATTATTAGTATTACATTTTAAGCTACATTCTGGATAGCACTTATTAGATTCGCCTAATGGACAATAATTCATATTCATTAAAGGTGTTCTTCCATATACAATAAGTTCTTTTTGCATATATCTATATTCGCAAAGTGTATTTATTGTTTTCAAATCTAATTCGGGAGATAAAGTAAATTTGCTAATTCCCAATTTTTTTAGTTCTAAAACCGTATTATTGTTAAAAACATTAAAAGTATAATTGCTAACTAATTTAAAGTAATCATTTATATCTTCAAATAAATCATTTAGCATTTTTATATTACATATATTAGAAACAACAAATCCTTTTATATCAAACAGTTTAACCGAATTTTTTGCATTTGCATAAAATAAATTGTTGTAATTTCCTTTTATTATAGTTGGCATATAAATATATAAATTAGCTTTAGAGCTTAATTTCTTTAAAATGTTATGATATTTTTTGTTTATAAAAAATTTTAAAGGTATGTATATATTGTCAATTTTTTTAAGTTTTGAATAATCAAATTCTAAATTCAAATTGTTTAGTAATAAAGATATTTGTGGAATATTTGAATTAGATAAATTTTCATTTGAATTGACATTATTTCTCATTTTAGAAATTATTGAATCTTGAACAACAGCATTTTGAATGTTGCTGGAAGATTCATAATTTGGCAAAATTCTTTTACAATTATCTTTAGCATATTCTGAAACTTGTTCTAAAGATTTTCTTCTAAGCTCATTTAGTAAACTTATTTTTGAAAGAAACGTATTTGGAGTAAGTTCTATATTTATTTGTTTAAATTCATAAGGTGTAGAAGCTGTTTTTGAAATTTGCCTTTTTATTGTTTGAATATCTAAAGGCTTGTTTTGAGCTTCTGTAGGAAATTCTTTAATTTCATAATAAACATGTAAATTTTTATATAATTCAAAATTATTAGCCGAAAAAACTTCAATAGATATGGGTTCATTCTTTTTTATTTTTACATTACAGCTTAGAAAGATTTTTCTGTTTTCATTTTTATAAGAATCACGAGCAAATGTTGAAAGTTTTTTAGAAGACATTTTATAAATTTTGTTATTTGGTGATATATTGCCCTTCATTCTGCCAATTACAACAGTTTGACCAATTTTAGTTTTGGTAATATTTTTTCCCTTTTCCATTAATTCTGAAATTGTATATTTTCCATTTTCATTTTCTAATGCAATGGTATCTCCAATGCTAATATTTTCTTGAAGTTTTACAGTTATATGACCTTTATTTTCATTATAGTTTTGAACTTTTCCTAAAAAAATTCCCATGTTATTTGGTTTTTCTTTAAAAATTAAGCTTTGGTTACCATCAGAATTTAAATGACCATTTGAAGACATACCTCTGTTAAATACTTGCATAAGTTCTTTTTTATCATCTGGATCTATTATATATGGATTATTAGATAAAGCTAAATTTATGTATTTTTTATATATTCTTGTAACAGTTGCAACATATTCAGGAGATTTCATTCTTCCTTCAATTTTTAAACATTTAACACCTGCTTTTATAAAAAATGGTATATATTCTAAAGAATATAAATCTTTAGTACTTAATAAATAACCTGAGTTTATTTTAGTAATATTTTCTAATAGTTCATAAGGCAATCTACATGGTTGTGCACATTTGCCACGATTTCCAGAACGACCACCAATAATGCTTGAAAATAAACATTGACCAGAATATGAAATACATAATGCACCATGTGCAAAACATTCAATTTCTATATTGGTATTTTTACATATGTGCTCAATTTCGTCTGTTGAAAGTTCTCTAGATAAAACAATTCTTTTGAATCCTAAACTTTGTAATTCCAAAGCACCATTTAAATTGTGTACAGTCATTTGAGTACTTGCGTGTATTGGTAAATCTGGAAAAAGTTTTATTAATTGCATAGCAAGTCCAAAATCTTGTACAATAATTGCATCAATACCAAATTCATAGGCTTTTTTAGCCAAATTAATTGCCGAGTTGAATTCAGTATCTTTTATTAATGTATTTAATGTTAAATGAGTTTTTACCCCTCTTATTTTAGCATATTCTATGGCTTTTTTTAGTTCTTCTAAATCAAAATTATGAGCAAAAGCTCTTGCACTAAAAATGTTTGCACCAAAATAAACACTGTCTGCATTATTTTGAACTGCGGCTTTTAGTGTTTCAAAGTCACCTACAGGAGATAATAATTCTATCATTTTATTTCCTTCTTTCAAATATGTGATAAATTTGCAATCTAAATTTTATAGTGAAACTATATAAATTGTAAATTGTAATCATAGTATATCATAAATTATAAAAAATGTAACTATAATGTTGAAAAACAAATTAATATAATATATAATTGTGAAATGTAAGGAATATTAAAATTAAATAGCAAAATTTTAAACTTTGTGTCACAATCTATTATTGAATTGTAAATTATAACATATTTTTCAAACTCATTAATAAAATTAATTAAAAAGCATTGTATTTTTACAATGAATAAAACAGAAAGGAATGAAAAATGTTATGAATAAAACAATTTTTAAAGGTTGTGGAACAGCAATAGTTACACCATTTACCAAAGATGGAATAAATTTTGAAGAATTTAAAAAAATGTTAGAAAATCAAATAAAAGAAGGTATTCCTGCTATTGTAGTATGTGGCACAACAGGAGAATCTGCAACCATGTCTGACAGTGAAAGAAAAGAAATAATAAAATTTGCTGTTAAAACAGTAAATAAAAAAGCTAAAATTATAGCAGGAACTGGTTCAAACAACACAAATTCAGCTATAGAATTATCAAAATATGCTGAAGATGCAGGAGCAGATGCATTGCTAATTGTAACACCATATTATAATAAAACAACACAAGAACGGTTTAATTAAACATTATAAAGCAATTTCTAAATCGGTAAAAATACCAATAATAATGTATAATGTACCAAGTAGAACAGGAGTTAATATAGAGCCACAAATTTGCTTAAAACTTTCAAAAATAAAAAATATAGTAGCAATAAAAGAAGCAAGTGGAAATATTTCGCAAGTAGCAAAAATTGCAGAACTTTGTAAAGAAAACTTAGACATATACTCAGGAAATGATGATCAAATAATTCCAATATTGTCATTAGGTGGAAAGGGTGTAATATCAGTTTTATCAAATGTAATACCACAATATACTAATGACATGATTCAAAAATTTTGGAAAGGTAAAATAGAAGAAGCAAAAAAAATGCAACTAAATGTTATAGACTTAATAGAAGCACTATTTTCAGAAGTTAATCCAATTCCGGTTAAATATGCTTTAAATTTAATGGGGTATAATTATGGAAAACCACGTTTGCCTTTAATTGAACTTTCAAAAAACAATAAAGAACAATTAGAAAAAGTAATGAAAAAACATAAAATAATATAATACAAAACTTAATATAGAAAAATTTATTAAGTAGTAAAAAATAAAAAAGGAATGATAAAAAATGAAAAACAAAAGTAAAAAAATAATAATTACAATAATTTTAGGAATTTTAATAGGAGGAAATTTTAGTACATATGCTACAAATAATACAGCTTTAAATAGTAATACAAATATAACATCAAGCAATACAACTGCTCGGAAATACAAGTACATCCACAAATACACGGAATAACATCAAGTACAACAGAAAAAGAAACAAAAACTAATAATAGCAATATAAATACCAACAAAAATACAACTACAAAATCAAGTAGTTCAAGTACATCTAGTACAAAGTCAAGTAATGCAAATTTAAAAACATTAGGAATAAGACCACATGATTTTTCTGGCTTTAAACCTACACAAACTAAATATAATGTAATTGTTCCAGAAGATACAGAATCTGTAGAAATTTATGCACAAGCTCAAAGTTCAAAAGCTAAAATTACAGGAACAGGTGTAAAAACACTAACAAGTAAGCAAACAAATGCAAATGTTGTAGTTACAGCTGAAAATGGAGCAACAAAAACATATACAATAACAATTGTTAAAAGCGAAGATGCAAATACTACAGAAAGTGATGAAAATATAGAAAAAAATAATCAAGAGGGATTAAAAAATTTAAAAATAAACGAATTAAATTTAGAACCAAATTTTCAAACAGATATATATGAATATAATTTAAAATATATAGGAGAAGACACAAAATTAAATATACAAGCTGAGCCAACAGATGAAAGCTATAAGGTAGAAATTGTAGGTAATGAAGAATTAAAAGAAGGAGAAAATGTTATAACAATACTTGTTTCAGATAGCAATGAAGATAATGTAGCAATATATCAAATAATTGTAAATAAAAGTTTGGTAGATGAAGAAAAAATAGCAAAAGAAAAACAAGAAAAAGAAGAAAATACAAAAAAGATTATAACAATAGTAGCAGCAGCAATAATAATAATTATAATTCTTATTATAATTATTAAGAAAATAAAAAATAGAAGCAAATATGATAATGAATATTCAGAAGTTTCTTTTTATGGAAGAAATGAACAAGAAAATGACGAAAAAAATGAACATAAAATAAATAAGAATAAAAACGAATTTGAGGAAATGTCAAAAGAAACAGCTAAAAAAACTTTTTTAAATGAGTATAACAACAAGAATGAATATAAACAATCAAAAAAAGGAAGAGGAAAAAGATTTAAAGACTAAAGTAATAGCAAAAGAAAAGTGCTATAGGAACTAAAGCCTCCTATAGCACTTTAAATAATAAATATTAATAAGTGAAGTTGTAAATTGGATTAGCAACAGCCACCTCTATTACCACCACAACAACAGCATATTAATAATATAAGAATTATAATCCAGCAACAGTCATCACCGAAACCGAATCCACCGCATCCTCTATTTTCTGGCATAGTCTAGACCTCCTTTCATATAAAGAAATATGTTTTCTTTTGTTGTTTCCTTTGTATGATATATAATATGAAATTTTATAAAATGTGTTACAATTTAAAAATAATAGTTGTAATTAATAAATTTTACATTAAGTGCAATTGCAACACAAAAAAATAAATGGGGACCAAAATATGCTGAAGATAAAATATTAAAAATAATCATAAACAAAAACAAGGAGACGATTATATGGCAAATAAGAAGAAAATAGGCGAAATATTTAGTGATTATAAAACAAGTTCTAATTTAAAATATGCAGAAATAACTGAACTAAATGTTATAAAAAAAGAAAACAAATTAGAAGTTGATATATATTTCGATGAATATTTGGATATAAAAGAATTATGGTTTTTTGAAAAATTTTTAAGAGAAAGATTTCAATTTTCAAATATAGACATAAAAATTGATTATCATGAATCTGTGAAAAAGAAAACAATAAAAGAAGAATGGAGAAATATAATAGCATATATGGCACATAAATATCCATTAACTAAGCCAATGTTATTATTAAAAAGTGATATTGAAGAAAATCAAAATAATATTTTAATAAAAATGCATATAAAAGGTGCTGATTTTTTAAGAGCAAAAAGAACAGATAAAGAATTAAAAAAAGTTTTGAAAAATTTATTTCAAACTGATTATAATATTGAATTAATAGAAGATATAACTAAAGACTCTTTAGAAGAAATAAAAAGAAAAATTGAAGAAGAACAAGCAAATGCAGTTGCAAAAATAGAAGAAAAACAAAAAGAACAAAAAATGCAAAATGAAAATAATATAGAAGAATATCATGATATAGATTATCAAATGCCACAAGAAATTGAAGGATATATTCCAGAAATGAGCGAAAATATGCAAGAAGAACCATCAGATTTAACACAACCAGAAAATTATATTATGGGAAAACCTTCTAAAGCAAAAGAAAAGCACATGAAAATAAAAGACATTTCAGCAAATGATGGAAGAGTTACTTTAGAAGGAAGAAAAGTAACAAGTGAAGTTAGAGAAACAAAATCTGGAAAAGGAATGATAATTTTTGATTTATATGATGGAACTGGAACAATAACATGTAAATCTTTTGCAAAAGATTATGATGAAGGAAAAGAAATTACAGAAAAAATAGATAACTCTAAAACATTAAAAATAATAGGAAAAGCAGGATTAGATACATATGCAGGTGATATTACAGTAATTGCAAATATAATAATTGAAACAGATGCTAATATACCAGAATTGCCAACAGAAGAAGAAAAAGAAGATACACCTCTAATATTAGGAATGTCAGAAAACATTACAGAACCATTATTTAAAGTAAAAGATTTAGGGGTTGATGATGGAAAAATAGCATTACAAGGTGAAGTTATTTTTACAGAAGATAGAACTCTAAAATCTGGAAAAACATTGTTTAGTTTTGATTTATATGATGGAACTAGTACAATAACATGTAAAGCTTTTTTAAATAAAGAAACAGCTAAAAAAACAATGAAACGAATAAAAAGTGCAAAAGGTTTAAAAGTTTCAGGTAATGTTTCAATGGATACATTTTCAAATGAATTAACAGTTATGGCAAATACTATTATTGAAACAGAAGGATTAAAAAAGAACATTAGGAAAGATGAAGCAGAAGTAAAAAGAGTGGAACTACATATGCATACACAAATGAGTCAAATGGATGCAATGACATCTGCTACAGATTTAATAAAAAGAGCTATGAAATGGGGAATGAAATCAATTGCTATTACAGATCATGGAGTTGTACAAGCATTTCCAGAAGCTCATAAGCTTTTAGGTTATGACAATAAAGAAATGAAAATTATATATGGGGTGGAAGCATATTTAGCACCAGATAAAAATCCTGTTGTAGCAAATGATAAAGGACAAAGTATAGATACAACATATTGTGTATTAGACTTAGAAACTACAGGATTTTCAGCAGTTAATGAAAAAATAACTGAAGTTGGAATAATGAAAATAAAAGATGGAAAAGTTATAGACGAATTCAGTTGTTTTGTTAATCCTGAAAAACATATACCTGAAAGGGTTACAGAAGTTACAAATATTACAGATGAAATGGTTAAAGATGCAGAAACAATAAATAAAGTATTTCCTAAAATTTTAGAATTTATAGAAAATTCAGTTTTAGTTGCACATAATGCTCCATTTGATATAGGTTTTTTAAAACAAAATGCGAAAAATTTAGGATATGAATTTGATTATACATATTTAGATACCTTAAGCTTAGCAAAAGATTTATTTCCAGATTATAAAAAATATAAGCTTGGTAAAATTGCAGAAAATTTAGGAATAAAAGTAGAAGTAGCACATAGAGCATTAGATGATGTAGATACAACAGTAAAAGTTTTTAATGTAATGATTGAAATGCTTAAAAAAAGAGGTGCTGTAAAATTAGATGATATAGATAAAGTAAGTTCTACAGAAGAAACTAGAAAAGAAGCATATAAAAAATTAAAAACATTTCATGCTATAATTTTGGCTAAAAACTATGTGGGTTTACGAAATTTATATAAATTAGTTTCTTTATCACATTTACATTATTTTTATAGAAAGCCTAGAATATTAAAAAGTTTATATAAAAAATATTCAGAAGGATTAATATTACGGAAGTGCATGTGAGGCTGGAGAATTATATCAAGCAATTGAATTACGGAAGAACTGACGAAGAAATTGAAGAAATTGCAAATGACTATGACTATCTTGAAATACAACCAACTGGAAATAATCAATTTTTAATAAGAAATGGAATTGTAAAAGATGAAGAAGGGCTAAGAGATATAAACAGAAAAATTGTAGCATTAGGAGAAAAACTTAATAAACCAGTTGTTGCTACATGTGATGTTCATTTTATGGATCCTCAAGATGAAATTTATAGACGTATATTAGAAGCTGGGCAGGGATATGAAGATGCAGACAATCAAGCACCATTATATTTGAGAACAACTGAAGAAATGTTAGAAGAGTTTAAATATTTAGGAGAAGAAAAAGCATATGAAGTTGTTGTTACAAATACAAATAAAATTTCAGATATGTGTGACAGAATAAGCCCTATATCACCAGAAAAATGTCCTCCTCATATACCAGGCTGTGAAGAAGATATAAAAAATATAGCGTATAAAAAAGCACATGAATTATATGGAGATCCACTTCCAGAAATTGTTCAAACAAGATTAGATAAAGAATTAAATTCTATAATTAGCAATGGATATTCAGTTATGTATATAATTGCTCAAAAATTAGTTTGGAAATCAAATGATGATGGATATATAGTAGGTTCTAGAGGATCTGTTGGATCATCTTTGGTAGCATTTATGACAGGTATAACAGAAGTAAATTCATTAAAACCACATTACAGATGTCCAAATTGTAAATATTCTGAATTTGAAGATTATGGAGTAGGAAATGGTTTTGATTTACCAGACAAAGACTGCCCTAAATGTGGGCATAAACTTGCTAAAGATGGAATGGATATACCATTTGAAACATTTTTAGGATTTAATCGGAGATAAAGAACCAGATATAGATTTAAACTTTTCTGGTGAATATCAAGCTAAAGCTCATAAATATACAGAAGTTATTTTTGGAAAGGGAACAACATTTAAAGCTGGAACTATAGGAACAATTGCTGATAAAACAGCTTTTGGATATGTAAAAAAATATTATGAGGAAAGAAATATACCTATAAATAGAGCAGAAACACAAAGATTAGCAGCAGGATGTACTGGAATAAAAAGAACTACAGGTCAGCACCCAGGAGGAATTATAGTTGTTCCAAAGGGTAGAGAAATATATGAGTTTTGTCCAGTACAACATCCAGCTGATGATCCAAACTCAGATATAATAACAACACACTTTGACTATCACTCAATAGACCAAAACTTATTAAAACTTGATATACTAGGTCATGATGATCCGACTGTTATAAGAATGCTTCAAGACATAACAGGTATAGATCCAACAAAAATTCAGTTAGATGATAAAGAAACAATGTCTATATTTAGTTCAACAAAAGCTTTACGGAGTTACGCCAGAACAAATTCATTCACAGGTTGGAAGTTTTGGAATACCAGAGTTTGGAACAAAATTTGTAAGAGGAATGCTAGTAGATACAAAACCAACAACATTTGATGAATTAATTAGAATTTCAGGATTATCACATGGTACTGATGTATGGCTTGGAAATGCACAAACTTTAATTGATCAAGGAGTTGTAACACTTCAAGAAGCAATATGTTGTCGTGATGATATAATGATATACTTAATAAAAAAAGGTGTACCACCAAATCATTCATTTAAAATAATGGAAACAGTACGTAAAGGTAAAGCTTTAAAAGACCCAGCAAAATGGGAAGAATATAAAGCGTTAATGAAAGAACATGATGTACCAGACTGGTATATAAAATCATGTGAAAAAATAAAATACATGTTTCCTAAAGCACATGCAGCTGCATATGTTACAAATGCATTTAGAATAGCATGGTTTAAAGTACATAAGCCACTTGCTTATTATGCAGCATATTTTTCAATAAGAGCAGATGAATTTGATAGTGATTGTATGATATTTGGAAAAGAAAAGGTAAAAAATAAAATGAAAGAAATTGATTTACAAGGAAATAGTGCAACTGTTAAAGATAAAAATATGTATGCAATATTAGAACTTGTATTAGAAATGTATGAAAGAGGATTTGAATTTTTGCCAATGGACTTATATAAATCACATTCTACAAAATTTTTAGTAGAAGAAAATAAAATTAGACCACCATTAAATAGTATACCTGGACTTGGAACAGTAGCAGCAGAAGGAATTGTGAAATCTAGAAAAAATGGAAAATTTATGTCTATAGATGATTTAAAAATACGTTCAAAAGTAGGAAATTCTGTAACTGATTTACTAAAAAAATATGGCTGCTTAGAAGGAATGAGCCAAAGCAATCAAATGAGTTTATTTGGTTAAAAAGGAGATAAAAATGTCACAAAATACAGATAATATAATAAATACAACAAATATATTTGATATTTCAAAAATTATTACAGATAAAAATTTAATATTATATTTAGTAATTATAAATATTATTGGATTTTTTGTAATGTGGTTAGACAAAAATAAAGCTAAAAAAGGAAAATGGAGAATACCAGAAAAAACATTGTTTATTATAACTGGAATGGGTGGAGGAATTGGTACAACAGCAGGTATGTATGTATTTAGACACAAAACGCAAAAAATTGGTTTTGTAATAGGTTTTCCATTTATTACTTTGTTAGAAATAATTGCAATTGTATGGTTTAGATTTTTTGCATAACAACTAATAAAAAATAGCTTATTATTTTATTTCAAACTTTAGCATTATAGGTTTTTTATACCTTATAATATTAAAAGTTTAATATAAATTAATAAGCTATTTATATTTGTAAAATATAATAAAAATAACTATTGAGTACTAAACATAAAATAAAAACAAAAATCAATAATTATATAAACTAAAAATACATGTGGATAACTTGATAAATGAAAAGCACTATACATAGTTATTCACAGAGTTATCCACAGTTTCCACAGGTAAAATTATCTACTTTTTTCGACAAAAGCAGGAAACATAAAACAAAAACTCTACATAAATATGTAAATAAAACAAGATTTATGTCATAAAATAATATATAATACTTTATAAAAGGGTGTGGATAAATTGTTTGAAAATATTTGTAAATTTTTAAAATGCAAAAGATATAGAAAAATGGAAAAAGATGATATAACATTAGAACAATTAGAAAAATTTGCACAAAAAGGTGCAATTATTATAGATGTTAGAAGTCCTCAAGAATACAATGAAGGACATATAGATAATGCAATATGTATTCCAAATTATGAAATAGAGAAAAAAATAGGAAAGGTAGTAACAGATTTTAATAAAACTATTATTTTATATTGCAGCACTGGAGCAAGGAGTAAAAGAGTTCAAAAAAAATTGAAAAGAATGGGATATATAAATGTGTATAATTTAATTCCATAAAATTGCTATTTTTTAATTGTTTTTATATGCTTGTGATTTAAATTATAATATGTTAAAATAAACAAAAAAGGAAGAAAGGTAAAAACATGGATAATAGACAAAAAAACATTAGAAATTTTAGTATAATAGCACATATTGATCATGGTAAATCAACCTTAGCAGATAGATTAATAGAAATGACAGGGGTATTGTCTAAAAGAGAGATGGAAAGTCAAGTTTTAGATAATATGGAAATAGAAAAAGAAAGAGGAATAACAATTAAATCCCAAGCAGTTAGAATGATTTACAAAGCAAAAGATGGACAAGAGTATGTATTTAACTTAATAGATACACCAGGGCATGTAGATTTTAATTATGAAGTGTCAAGAAGTTTAGCTGCATGTGATGGAGCAATATTGGTAGTAGATTCTAGTCAGGGAGTTGAAGCTCAAACTCTTGCAAATGTTTATTTAGCAATAGATAATAATCTTGAAATATTACCAGTTTTAAATAAAATAGATTTACCTAATGCAAGAGTTCAAGAAGTAAAAAAAGAAATTGAAGATATAATTGGGATTCCTGCAGAAGATGCACCTTGTATTTCGGCAAAATCAGGTTTAAATGTAGAGGAAGTTTTAGAAAGAATAGTTACAGATTTACCAGCACCAACAGGAAATGAACAAGAAAAAACAA
Organism: uncultured Clostridia bacterium; assembly: GCA_934157205.1. GTDB lineage: Bacteria > Bacillota > Clostridia > TANB77 > CAG-508 > CAG-269. The sequence continues at coordinate 4,520 of CAKPHJ010000006.1, read as the reverse complement.
AATGCTTAATTTTTGATTCATATTATGATAACTATAAAGGAGCAGTTGCATATGTTAGAGTTGTAGATGGAAAAATTAAAGTTGGTGATGAAATAAAATTAATGGCAACAAATAAAAATTATACTGTAAATGAAGTTGGCTATTTTGTACCAGGTTCATATATGCCAACAAATGAAATAAAAGCAGGAGAAGTTGGATACGTATCTGCTAGCATAAAAAACTTATCAGATATTCATGTAGGAGATACAATAACCTTGAAAAATGAACCAGCGCAATCACCTTTAAAAGGATATAAAAAAGTAACACCGATGGTATATTGTGGATTATATCCTGTAGATGGAAGTCAATATGAAGAACTAAAAGAAGCACTAGAAAAACTAAAATTAAATGATGCAGCTTTAGAGTATGAACCAGAAACATCAGTAGCTCTCGGGTTTGGATTCAGATGCGGATTTTTAGGACTATTGCATTTAGAAATCATAGAAGAAAGAATAGATAGAGAATTTGACTTAGGACTTATTACTACTGCACCATCAGTTATTTATAAAGTATATAAAACAGATGGAGAAATATTAGAACTTTATAACCCAGAAGATTTACCAAAGCCACAAGAAATATCATATATCGAAGAACCTTTTGTAACAGCAAGCATACTAACACCAAAAGAATACGTAGGAAATATAATGGAACTTTGCCAAAGAAGAAGAGGAATATATATTGACATGAAATATCTAGACGAAAATAGAGTAGATATTATATATGAAATGCCATTAAATGAAATAATATATGACTTTTTTGATAATTTAAAATCAAAAACAAAAGGATATGCATCATTAGATTATGAATTTAAAGAATATAGAAAATCAAATTTAGTAAAATTAGATATTTATATAAATGGAGAAGTTGTAGATGCTCTTAGCTTTATAGTTCACAAAGATAGTAGCTATGAAAGAGGTAAAAAAATGGTAGAAAAGTTAAAAACTGTTATACCAAGAAAATTATTTAAAATACCTATACAGGCAGCTGTTGGCGGACAAATTATTGCTAGAGAAACAATTTCTGCAATGAGAAAAGATGTTTTAGCTAAATGTTATGGCGGAGATATAACAAGAAAGAAAAAACTATTAGAAAAACAAAAAAGAGGAAAGAAAAAAATGCGTGAAATTGGAAATGTAGAAATTCCGCAAGAGGCTTTTTTATCTGTACTTAAATTAGACGATGAATAAAAGGTTTATGGATAAATCCAAATTAAAAATCTAAATTTTATAAATTAAGGAAATAATAATGAACGAAAAAAATAGCAAAAAAATAATAAAAGAAGAGAAATCATTTGATGATCAAATAGAAGGAAGAAATTCTGTTTTAGAATTATTAGAAAGTAAAAAAGATATAAATAAAATTTTTATAACCAAAGGAGAAAAACATGGTTCTATAAATAAGATTATAGCAATTGCAAAAGAAAGAAAAATTATAATAGTTGAAAAAGAAAAAAGCCAAATGAATAATATGGCAATGACACCAAATTATCAAGGAGTTATTGCAATAGTTCCACCATATGAATATTGCGAAGTTGAAGATATTTTGCAAGAAGCAAAAAATAGAAATGAAGATCCATTTATATTAATTTTAGATGAAATAGAGGATCCACACAATTTAGGTTCTATAATAAGAACTGCAGAAACTGCTGGAATTCATGGTATAATAATACCTAAAAGAAGATCAGCAAGCGTTAATAGTACAGTAAATAAAGTTTCAGTTGGAGCTGTTCAATATATGAAAATTGCAAGAGTAACAAACATAGCAAATACAATAGAAATGTTAAAAAAACAAGGCGTATGGATTTGCGGAACAGATATAAATACAAATACATATTATTATAATCAAGATTTAACAGGACCTTTAGCAATTGTGATTGGAAACGAAGGCAAAGGAATAGGTCAAAAAACAAGAAAAAATTGCGACTTCTTAGTAAAAATACCTATGAAAGGCAAAGTTACATCATTAAATGCTTCGGTATCAACAGGGATTGTTGTTTATGAGGCTGTAAAACAAAGAAATGAAAAGGAGAATTTAAACTATGATGTCGAAAAGAAATAAAAAAATATTTACCATTACAATAATTATATTAATTATACTTATAATATTAATATCTATTGCTATTTTATATTTGAAAACAGATTTGTTTAAATCAAACAAAATGCTATTTACAAAATACTTTAGTCAAAATTCTCAAAATTTAGAACAAGTGTATAAAACAATAGCAAATGATGAATATTTAGAAAATTTAAATCAAAATAAATATACTACAGAAGAAAGCATTAAAGTCAATTATACTGAAAATATTGGAACGAGTTCTGAAAACACAAATAATTCAATAAATAATTTAGAACTTAAAATTAATGGACAAACAGATTTAAATTCAAATTATAATTATAAAGATATACAATTGTTAAAAGACAATAAAGAAACAGAAAATAATACTCAAAACAATGAACAATCAGAAAACAATGAAACACAAATCAATAATAATGAAGAACAAAATGCAACTATAACAAATGAAAATATTACAAATAATAATGAAACAAACAATCAAAATACAGAAAATCAAGTTCAAAAAAATGAAAACAAATTAGCAGAAATTGAATATGCGGGTAAAGATGACACATATGGAATAAAATTTACAGATTTATTTAATCAATTTATAATTATAGATAATGAAAAACTAAATGATGTTTTTGAAAAACTTGGATTTACAGAAGACAAAATAAATAATGCATCAAATACATTAGAAACAAACTCAGCTGTTAATTCAATAAAATTTACAGATGAAGAATTACAGAATATAACAAGTAAATATGTAAAAATACTAATAGATGAATTTTCAAAAGGAAATTTTAGTAAAAAGAAAAATGAAAATATAAAAATTAACAATCAAACTGTAAATACAAATAAATATGAATTAAAAATAACAATAGAACAAATAAATGACATTTATATAAAACTTCTAGAAGAATTGAAACAAGATGATGTTATTTTAGCAAAATTTGAAAATGCACAAAAATATTATAATTCATATGCTTTACTTACATCTAAGCAAGAAAAAAATTTAAAAGATAATTTTGTAAAAAATATTGAAAATAAAATAAATGAAATAAAAAGCAATAATATAGGGCAAGATGAAGTTACAGTTTCAGTATATGAAAATAATAAAAAAACAGTAAGAACATTAATTACAACAAAAGATTATCAATTGTGTTATGATTTTATATCTAATGAAAATATATATTCACAATTTAGTTATACAGACACACAAGAAGAAAAAGAACAAAGTAAAAAGGTAACATTAAATAAGAAAGAAAATAAAATAGATTTAAATTACGAAGAAATAGAAGATGAAAGTGAAAAAAATATTTCATTTGAAAAGAACGAAAATCAAAACAATAACGAAAGTAACAAAGATACATTAATAAAATATGAAGATTCAAAAAACAAAGTTGAAATGAAAATTAACGAAAAAAATAAAATTGTAAATAAATTTGAAAATGAAATATCTTTTAAAGATGATAATAGTGTAAAATTAAATCAACTAGATGAAAATGATTTACAAGAAATCGTTAACAAAGTAGATAAAGCATTAAATGATAAAATAGAAACATTAGAAGAAGAAATAAATGATGATGATATAAATAAAGTATTAATAGCTATAGGTGTGGTGAAAGAAAAGGAAGAAATACAATCTCTAGGAATTACAGAGACAGAGAAAAATAGATTTAATTCACAATTTGAATTATTTAATAAGAAAGAAGCCCAAAAAGAAGATATATCTAAAATTATAGAAGCAGTGAAAAATAATTTAGTGGGATTAGAAACAGAATCTAGCACAAAGCTAAAATTAAAATTAGATAGAAATAATTCTGACGAAGAAATGTATAACAAATTAAAAAAATACATGGAAAATATGAAAGATAATACATATAATGTATCAATAGAATATGATGAAACAACAGGCTTGGCACAATATGTAGTTTTAGAAATTATAAAAAACTAAATAAATTTTAATATTTTTGTATATTATAATAAAGTACAATAAATAAGATATGGCAAAATAAAAAAATGCACAGTTCTATTATACTGTGTGTTTTTTTGCGAAAATCTACCGAGAATTTCATCAAAAATCCCACAAAAATTCCATCAAATTTTTTCAAAAAACTATTGACAGCTAACAAAAATGATGGTAATATAAATAAGCATTCAGAAAGAGGAAAAACAATACAAAAAAAGTTTTAAAAAAATCTAAAAAAAGTATTGACAATCCAATATAAAAATGATATTATAATCAAGTACAACGCAAGAGACAAAAATAAAGAAATAAATTAGTAAGAAAAACGAAAAAAAGAATAACAACAAAGCAAATTACTAATTTTTTATTTTGCAAAATTTATAAAAAAATAAATTTTAAAAAATGTCGAAAAAAGTGTTGACAAAAACAAAACATTATAGTATAATACAAATCGTTCCAC
>CAKPHJ010000005.1 GCA_934157205.1 uncultured Clostridia bacterium | reverse complement strand
TCTTCTTCTCTTATTTTCCAATTTGTTATATATTTCTTTATTTCTTTTAAGTTTTCTAAGTTATAGTCACTTATTAAAAAATAAAAAGAAAATAAAAATCCATAAAACTATGGATTTTTTTTCTATTTATGATATAATAAAAATACCTGTTTATTTAGGGAGGATGTTAAAAATGGTTTATAAAAATTATTACAAAATTTTAAACTTAGAAACAAATCGTGTTTCTACAGATGAAATAAAAAACGCATATAGAATAGCTGCAAAAAAATATCATCCGGACTTAAATGTTGGAGATAAATTAGCAGAAGAAAAAATAAAAGATATTAACGAAGCATATAGAACATTATCTGTACCAGCTTCAAAAAGAAAATATGACAGAATATGGAACTCAAAATTTAGAAAAGAACACAGAGCTTTTTCTGGAAAAAGTAAAAAAGGTGATTTTCTAAGTATGTTCATTGAAAATGTAAAAGGCGAAAATAATAACGAAATAAAAAATAGTAATTCAAAGCCAATAAAAGGAGAAAACATTGAAACTCAAATAAATACTACTATTCAAGAAGCTTTTTATGGTTTAAATAAAACAATATCTTTGCGAACATTAGAAGGCAAAGCTAAAACAATAACTGTTAAAATACCAGAAGGAATATGCAATGGAGGAAAAATAAGACTAATAGGACAAGGTAAACAAGGCAAAAATGGAGGCAAAAACGGAGATTTATTTATAAAAATCAATATTGAAAACAACAGCAAATTTAAACTAAACGGAAGTGATATTTACACAGATTTATTTTTAACACCATGGGAAGCAGCTTTAGGAACAAGAACTAATCTTGAAACCATTGATGATTCAACAAATATATATATACCACAAGGAATTCAAAGTGGTGAAAAAATAAGAATACCTGGAAAAGGATATAAAACAGAAAATGGAAAAAGAGGAGATCTTGTTGCAGAAGTAAAAGTAATGGTACCAAAGAAACTTACAAATGAAGAAAAAAAGATGTTTGAAGAATTAAATAAAATATCTAAGTTTAATCCAAGAAGTTTAAAAATAGATTAACATAAAAAACATATTGACAAAATGGCTATTTTTAGCTATAATTAACTATAGTGAGGTAACAAAAGACAAACTATGGATTAAAACATAGAAATGGGGGAGAAAAAATGGAAACATGGGAAGGAAAAAGTTTCAGTATTACTGATCCACAAGGCGTAAACACAATAATATATCAAATAAATAAAACACCAAAAGAATTTTTAAAAGATTCTCCTAAATATACACTTGAAAGGCTAGACTATTCAGAAGAATTAAGAGGAAATTTAAAAAGAAAAACTTTTTTTGTAGATTTTCCATCACCAGATAAGGATCAATTAGTAATCTTATCATTTGGAAAAGAACGTGTTGTTGTAAATAGTGCAATTTTAGAAAACAACAAAATAACAATAAACAAAAAACCTACGGCATTAAAATTTGATAGTATATACGCAGAAAATCCAACAGAACTAAAAGATTTCAAATATACGCCTAATTTAAAGAGACCAATATGTGTTATAGACCCAGAAACAACAGAAGAAATAAAACCAACACTTTATTTTGATGAAAAAACAAATGAAGTGAGGGGAAAATGTAAATTAAAACCACATAAATCTTATTTTGCCTTTGAAATTAGAGACAAAAAAGAAGATTAAGGAGGAAGTTGTAAATGAGTGATGTAGGAACATCAAATAATAATATCGAACCATGTGATATATGTTGTACAGTTATTCCTGATGCAGAAAAGCTTAGAGAAAAAACAAAATCTGGAAATAGATTAAGAATTAAAAATGATGAAAATGGAATAATAATTTCAGATCTTAAATCAACAGAAGTTAGATATAAAAAAGAAGATGGGTGCTATGTTAGAATAACTGATAATGGAGAAACAAGTAAATCAAAACCTGTTTCAAAACAAAAAATTGACTATTATCTTAAAGCATTAAAACAGAAAACAAAAAACAAGGAAGATAATGATATTACAAAAGAGTAGGTGAAATTTATGAATTATAAAATTGAAGGTGCAATCAAAAGAAACAGAACTAATTTCATAATATTTTTAATACTATGGACACTTATGGCCATAGTATTTGTCACGCCATTTGCATATAGCTCACAGGTAGCTAAGCAAAGTGGTCAAATGGATTTAGTAGTATTTATAGAAACATTTGGAGCATCATTTGCACATCCATTTCAAACATTAAAATTAGTGTTTACTCAAGGAGCTGCAAGTACATATTTTTCTACATTAATTGTTATAACTGTTTTTTATACCATAGCATTTTTTATAGGTTTTGTTAGATCAGCACCTAAAAATGAATATACAGATATTGAGCACGGTTCAAGTGATTGGAGTCAAAGAGGCGAGCAATATCGTATATTAAATAAAAATAAAGGTATTATATTAGCAGAAGACAATTATTTGCCAGTAGATAAAAGAGGAAATATAAATGTGCTGGTTGTTGGACGGTTCAGGTTCTGGTAAATCAGCATCATATTCAATTCCAAATGCATATGAAATGCTAGGGTCATATGTATTTACAGATCCAAAGGGTGAATTATATGACAGAACAGCTGGTTTTTTAAAGCAAAATGGATATGATATAAAAGTTTTAAATTTAGTAAGACCACAATATAGTGATGGTTATAACCCATTAATGCATATAGCATCTGAAATAGATGTCGACGTTATTGCAAATACTATAGTAAAAGGACAAAAAACCGATGGTGGAGGATCTGACCCATTCTGGGATGATTCAGCAGAAATGCTATTAAAAGCCTTAATTTATTATTTAATAGCTACAAGACCAGAAGAAGAGCAAAATTTAGCAAGCTGTGCAGAGCTTGTTAGAGCTGCAAACAATAACGGAGGAAACAACTTATTAACAGAATTAATTAGTCAATTACCATATGACCATCCAGCAAGAATGTACTATAAATCAATTGAAATTGCACCAGAAAAAACATATAGTTCAATTTTAAGTACATTACAATCAAAACTTGGTAAATTTGACTCAAAAGAAATTGCAGAGTTAACCTCAACAGACACAATAGATTTCGAAGAAATAGGAAACAGAAAAACAGCAGTGTATGTTATTTCATCAGATACACACACAGCATATGATTTCTTATTAACAATATTCTTCTCTCAAATGATTCAGCAATTATATGATTATGCTGACCAAAATGGTGGAGAATTAAAAGAAAGAACATTTTTTATATTAGACGAGTTTGCTAATATAGGAAAAATACCAGACTTTGATAAAAAAATATCAACATCAAGAAGTAGAAAAATATCATTTAGTGTTATATTACAAAATATAGACCAATTGGAAGCAGTATATGAAAAATCATATGAAACAATAATGGGTAACTGTGACACACATGTGTTTTTAGGAAGTAACTCATATAAAACTGTAGAATATTTTTCGAAAGCATTAGGAGAAAAAACAATTGAAAGAGATAGTACATCAATAAGTAGAGATAGGCAAAACTGGAAAACTGGTAAAAGTATTTCAGACCAAGTAATGGCAAGAGCATTAATGACGCCAGATGAACTTAGACGTTTAGACAATGACTTATGTATAATATTTGAAAAAGGAATAAAGCCAGTTAAAGCAAATAAATTTTATTATTTTAAACACCCTATGGCTAAAAAAATGAAAGAATGTGAAATTAGCCATAATGATATAGGTGAAAAAGACAGAGGTAAATGGAGAAAATATAATCCATATAATCCGTATCAAGAAGATGATGAAGATAAAAAGGTAGAAGATTTAAATATTGAATCATTAGATGATTTATTTGATGATGAAAAGGAAGAAGAAAAAGTAAAGATAAATACAAACAAAAATGAAAATGTAGCTGAAAAAGAAATTAATATTAAAAATATTGATGAAGCACCAATTCTTCCTCAAACTGCAGAAGATGAAGATGAATCTTATGATTTACAAAAAGAGTTGGAAGCAAAATTTGATGAACTGTTTGGGTCAATGGATGATGATGAAGAATAAAAATAAGTGAGATTTTTCACTTATTTTTTTTTGCAAAAAGTTACAATTTATAGTTTATGAAAAAAATATATAGAAAATAATAATATATTGTTAATTTTCTATAATATACAAATTCAGCTGTGAATTGTAACTGCAAAAAAATATGTTTTTAAAACTTAAGTATAAAATAATTGAAAAAATAAGAAATATATAGTAAAATAATTTTTGAAAAATAATATTGGAGGAATAAATAAAATGAAATTTGTACATATTGCTGACATGCATTTTGATAGACCATTTGTAAATCTTTCTGATAAAAATATTTTAGGAGATTTAAGAAGATTAGAACAAAGAAAGGTTTTAAAAAAAATAATAGATTATATAAAAGAAAATAAAATAGAATATTTATTTATTTCAGGTGATTTATATGAAAACCAATATGTTAAATTATCAACTATAGAATATATTAATAATTTATTTAAAGAAATACCAGAAACACAAATATTTATTAGTCCAGGAAATCATGATCCCAAACTAAAAAATTCATATTATAATAAATTTAATTGGAATAATAATGTAAAAATATTTAGTTCAAAAATCGAAAAATTTGAAACTGACGAAATAGATTTTTATGGTTATGGTTTTACAGATTTCTATTGTACAGATTGTGGAATAAATAATTTTGAAATTGAAAATAAAAATAAATTAAATATTTTAATTATTCATGGTACACTTGATGGAGCATCTATAGAAGAAAAACAATATAATTCAATTTCAAAAAATGTATTAGAAGAAAAAAACTTTGATTATGTTGCTTTAGGACATATACATAAATCTAATTATAGTGAACAAAAAAACGACATTATATATCCAGGTTCTACAGTAGCCCTTGGCTTTGATGAATTAGGGGAGCATGGAATGATAGTTGGCGAAATAAAAAATAAAGATTTAAATATTTCTTTTGTTCCATTAGATGAAGAGGAATTTGTAGAAATAAATATTGATGTAACAAACATTATTTCAAAAGAAGATTTAATTGAAAAAATAAATACATTAAATATAAAAGAAAATAATTATGTGAAAATAATTTTAATTGGAAATAGAAATTTTGAAATTAATTCATATGAAATTATAAAATATATTTTAAATGAAAAAATAATAAAAATAAAAGATAAAACTAAAATAGCATATGATTTAAATAAAATAGAAAATAATAATACATTAAAAGGAATATTTGCAAAAAACATGAAAAAATTGCTGGAAGAAAATAATGATGAAGAAAATAAAAAAATAATAGAAAAAGCAATTGAAATTGGTTTTGAGTCTTTAGAATAAAATTAATTAAAATACGAGGTGAAATAATTGAAAATAAATAAATTAAAAATAAATTCATATGGAAAATTAAAAAATAAAGAAATTAATTTAGAAAATAATATTAATATTATTTATGGAAAAAATGAATCTGGAAAATCAACTATTTTAAAATTTATTATTAATTCTTTTTATGGAATTTCTAAAAATAAAAAAGGAAAAGAGTATTCAGATTTTGAAAAATATTTACCATGGGATAATGAAGAATTTTCTGGAAAAATTGAATATGAATTAGATAATAAAGAAAAATATGAAATATATAGAGATTTTAAAAAGAAAAATCCTCAAATTTATAATGAAAATTTAGAAGAAGTTTCTAAAAAATTTAATATTGATAAAAATAAAGGAAATGAATTTTTTTATGAACAAACAAAAGTTGACGAAGAATTATTTTTAACAACAATAGTAGTAAATCAGCAAGAAGTTAAGCTTGAAAAACAAGAACAAAATATGTTAATTCAAAAAATAGCTAATTTAGTAGCTACAGGAGATGATAATGTTTCATATAAAAGAGCTGTAGATAGAATAAATAGACGTCAATTAGATGAAATTGGTACAGAAAGGTCAAGAGAAAAACCAATAAATATATTAAATAAAAAAATAAATGAATTAAAACAAGAAAAAGAAGAATTAAAAAAATATGAAACAATAAAATATGAAATAGAAGAAAATAAAAATAAATTAAATATAGAAATTAATAATTTAGAAAATAAAAATGAATTATTAAAAGAAATAAAAATATTAAATGAAAAAGAAAAAATAGAACAAGAAAAAATAAAATTAAAAAAAGAAATAAAAATAGAAAATAATGAAAAAATAAATTCAATAAAAAATAAAATAAATGAAATTGAAAAAAACAACGAAAAAATAATTAATGAAAATTCAAAAAAAGAAAAAAATAATAAAAAAATAATTAAAGAAAAAAACAAATTAAATAAAAAAATAATATTAATAAATATTTTAATAATATTAATAAATATTTTTCAATTTGTTTTTATAAAAAATAAAATATTTAATTTTATTTTTCTGCTTACAGTACCAACGGTTATAATTTATTCAATAATATTAAAAAATAAATTAAATAAAAAAATAATAAAAATAGAAAATGAAGAAAAAAATAATGAAAATATTTTAGAAAATATTAATTTAGAAATAAATAATTTAAAAAATCAAATTAATTTAATTGAAAATAATAATTTAAATTTAGATAAAGAAATAAATGAATTTAATAATAATTTTTATTTTAAAAATAATTTAGAAAAAGAAAAAATAAAAAATAAATATAAAAATATAATAGAAATAAATAAATTATTAAATTCAGAAAATATTAATTTAGAAATAGAAAATACACAAAATATAATAAATAATAAAAAAATAAAATTACATACACTTGAATTAGATAAAAAAAATATAGAACCTCAAATAAATAATTTATCAAAAATAGAAGAAGAATTATTAAATAATATTGAAATTTATAATTCTTTAAAAAATTTAGAAAAAAGTATGAATTTAGCAAAGAATATTTTAGCATCTGCATATGAAGAAATGAAAACAACTGTAACACCAAAATTCACTCAAAATATGTCAAAAAATATTTCAGAAATAACAAATGGAAAATATAAAAATGTAGTGTTAAATACAGAAAATAATATTATGGTGGAATTAGAAAATGGAAACTACGAAAATATATCAAAATTAAGTGTAGGAACAATTGATCAATTATATTTATCATTAAGATTATCTATGGTTGAAGAATTATCTGATCAAAAAATGCCAATTATTTTAGATGAAGCATTTGCATATTATGATACAGAAAGATTAAAAAATATTTTAAAATATATTAATAATAGATTTAAAGAACATCAAGTTATTATTTTTACTTGCACAAATAGAGAAAAAGAAATTTTAGAAGAAGAAAAAATAAAAAATAATTATATTAAATTATAATTATTTTTTATATACTAGGAAAGTTCTACTTTCCTAGTATATAAAAGCTACAATTACTGTTCCTTTAAGATTTTCTCCTTTTAGTCGAAAATTCAAATCGGCGAGAACAAATGGCAACCTAAAGTCGCTTTGTTTTATACTAAAAATTTTTAAAAAGTGTTTATGCAACTATAAGTAGCATAGATGTAAAGAAAAGTTTATAGAAAAAAATAGAAAATAAATTATAATAAAATTAAATATTATATGAGGAGGGATTTTTATGGAATTTTATGAAAATTTAAAATATTTAAGAAAAGGAGCTAATTTGACACAAGAGCAATTAGCTGAAAAATTAAATGTTTCTAGACAAGCTGTTACTAAGTGGGAAAGTGGACAATCAATGCCAGATATTCAAAATTTAAAACAAATGGCAGATATGTTTGGAGTATCTATGGATAATTTGGTTAGAGATGTTAAAGAAAAAAAAGAATCTGTTATGCAGAAAAAAATTAAAGATATAGGATTTTATATTTTTGCAATTTTAATAGTTATAATAGCTAGTGTTTTTTCAATAATAAATTTTATTAATTTTTTTATTACTGATGAGACAATAAGAGTATTATTATATATTATTATTGCAATTTTAAGTTTTGTTTATTTTATAAAAAATATAAAATATTATTTAAAAACTTCGGATAAAACAATAATTAATATGAAAGATACAGAGCAAGGAAAAAATGAGAGAAAAAAATATATAATAAAAAAATACTTAAATGAATATATAAGAAGTTTTATTATATTTTCAATAATAATAAGTTTAGATAAAATAGAATTTGGGGTTAAGGATTTTTTAATAGCAATATTGAATAATCTTTTGGGATTTGCAATATTAGATTTTATTTTGGCAATTGAAGAATATAAAAAATTAGAAAAAAAGGTCTCTCTATATAATTTGCAATTAAAATAAAGATGTAGTATAATATTAAAAGCAAAAAGAAAAGATAGGAGAGAAGAAAATGTTTGAAAAATTAGAAGCTGTTGAAAAAAGATATGAAGAGCTTACAAAATTAATATCAGACCCAGAAGTTATAGCTAATCAATCAGAATGGCAAAAATTAATGAAAGAACATGCAGGAATTGAAGAAGTTGTAATAAAATTTAGAGAATATAAAAACGTAAAAAAATCAATGGATGAAGCAGAGGAATTAATGCATGACCCAGAAATGAAAGAACTTGCCGAAACTGAATACTACGATTCAAAAGAAAAATTGCCAAAAATAGAAGAAGAACTAAAAGTTTTATTAATACCTAAAGATCCAGATGATGACAAAAATATTATTTGTGAAATTAGAGCTGGAGCCGGTGGAGAAGAAGCTGCATTATTTGCGGGTACATTATTTAGAATGTATACAATGTATGCCGAAAAAAAACATTGGAAATTAGAAGTATTAAATGAAAACGAAACAGGTCTTGGAGGATATAAAGAAATATCATTTATGATAACAGGAAAAGGCGTTTATAGTAGGTTAAAATTTGAAAGTGGAGTTCATAGAGTTCAAAGGGTACCAGACACAGAAAGCAGTGGAAGAATTCACACATCAACAGCTACAGTTGCAGTATTACCTGTTGTAGAAGATGTTGAAATTGATATAAATCCATCAGACATAAAAATGGAAGTTTTTCGTTCATCAGGTGCAGGAGGACAACATATAAATAAAACATCATCAGCAGTAAGACTTATACATGAACCAACAGGAATTGTTGTAGAATGTCAAACAGAAAGGTCTCAATTTCAAAATAGAGACAATGCAATGAAAATGCTTAGAACAAAATTATACGAAATAGAAAAACAAAAACAAGATAGTGAAATAGCAAATAGCAGAAAATCACAAGTAGGATCTGGTGATAGAAGCGAAAAAATTAGAACATACAACTATCCGCAAGGAAGAATAACAGATCACAGAATTGGAATGAGCATATATCAAATGGAAAATTTCTTAAATGGTGATATTGACGAAATGATAGACAATTTAATTGCAGCAGATAGAGCTGAAAAATTAAAAGGTGAAGAATAAAATCAAATATTAAAATAGAATAAAATTAAACTCTTTAAAATAAATTATATTAAATATATTTATTTTAAGGAGTTTTTATTAATGAATGAAATATTAAAAACAACAATTTTAGGATTGTTTTTTGGAACATTTGGAACAACACTTGGAGGAATTATTGGAATTGTAATGAAAAAAAATTCTAATAAATTTTTAAGTTTTATTCTTTCATTTGCATCTCGGACTAATGATGGCCGTAATTTGCTTTGATTTAATTCCAGAAGCAATGGAAATTAACAATATATATGGGATTATTTTTGGAATTTTAATTGGAATAATATCTATGATATATTGTGATGTAATTGTGCAAAAAAAATTTAATAATAAAAAATTAAATAATAATGATTTATTAAAAACAGGAATAATAGTTTCAATAGGATTAGCCATACACAATTTTCCAGAAGGATTGGCCATTGGCTCTGGTTTTGAATCTTCAATTAGTTTGGGACTAAGTTTAGCAATTGCAATATGTTTACATGACATACCAGAAGGAATATCAATGGCGGTGCCAATGAAAATCGGAGGAATGTCGAAAAGTAAAGTGATTTTTTATGTAATATTATCAGGAATTACTACAGGCATAGGTGCATTTTTTGGAGCAATAATAGGATCAATATCTAAAACAATAATATCAATATGTTTAAGCTTTGCAGCTGGTGCAATGCTATATATTGTTTCAGGAGAACTTGTACCAGAATCAAATAAATTATATAAAGGAAGAATGACAGCTATTGGCAATATTATAGGATTTTTAATAGGAATATTTGCTACACAAATATAACTATTGTATTGACTTTGTAAGTTTAAAATTATATAATTTTGAAATATAGAAATAAGGTAAAAAACATTATAAAAACGTAAAAATTAGCTTGAGGAAGGAAGAAAAAAATGCAAGATATATTAAAAGGATTAAATAACAAACAATATGAAGCAGTAGTAAACACAGAAGGCCCATGCTTGGTAATTGCAGGAGCTGGAAGTGGAAAAACTAAAGTTTTAACACATAAAATAGCATATTTAATAAATGAAAAAAATGCGAAACCATGGGACATTTTGGCAATAACATTTACAAACAAAGCAGCAAATGAAATGAAACAGAGAATAGCGGATTTAATAGGAGAACAAGCAAAAGACATATGGATGGGAACATTCCATTCTATATGTGTGCGTATACTTAGAAGATTTATAGACAGAATTGGATTTGAATCTTCATTTATAATATTTGATTCATCAGATCAAAAAACACTAGTAAAAGGTTGTTTAAAAGATTTATCAATTGATGAAAAATTATTTAACGAAAAAAGTGTTTTATCTGAAATAAGCAATGCTAAAAATGAAATGTTAGAACCAGAACAATACAAAGCTAGGGCTACAGGGGATTATCGTAAAGAAAAAATTGCAACTGTATATGAATTATATCAAAAAAGGTTAAAAGAAAATAATGCAATTGATTTTGATGACATTATAAATTATACAATAAAAATATTAATGGAAAATCAAGATATTTTAGAATATTATGCAAATAAATTTAAATATGTTTTGGTAGACGAATACCAAGATACAAACAAATCACAGTTTACATTGGTAACATTATTTGCATCTAAAAACGGAAATATAACTGTTGTTGGTGATAATGATCAAGGAATTTATAGCTTTAGGGGGGCAGATATTTCAAATATTTTAAATTTTGAAAGAGATTTTCCAGGAACAAAAATAATAAAATTAGAGCAAAATTATCGTTGTACAGGAAATATTTTAAAAGCTGCAAATGCTGTAATAAAAAATAATGAAGTAAAATATAAAAAAGAACTATGGACACAAAACGAAGATGGAAATTTACCTAAAGTATATCAAGCAGACAATGAATATGACGAAGGAGCATATATTGTTGAACAAATAGAACAATTAAAAAGAGAAGAATATTATAAATATTCTGATTTTGCAATATTATACAGAATGAACACACAATCTAGGGCAATAGAAGACATTTTAAGAAGAGAAAATATTCCATATAAAATAGTAGGTGGACTAAAATTCTATGAAAGAAAAGAAATAAAAGACACAATAGCATATTTAAGATTAATTCAAAATAATAATGATAATTTAAGTTTAAAAAGAATTATAAACGAACCAAAAAGAGGAATTGGAAAAACAAGCTTAGATAAAATTGAGCAAATAGCAATAGAAAGCGAACAATCAATGTATGAAATAATAAAAAATTCAGACCAATATGGTTTAAACAGAGTTTATTTAAATTCAAGAGACTTTATAAATATAATTGAAGAATTAAAACAACAAAAAGAAAAATTATCAATATCAGAATTAATAAAAATGACATTAAAAAAGACAGGATATACCAAAGCATTAGAAGCAGAAAAAACAATAGAAGCTGAAAACAGAATAGCCAACCTTGAAGAATTTTTAACAGTAGCAATAGAGTTTGAAGAAGAATTTGCAGAAAACTCATTAAGTGATTTCCTTGAGGGAATAACACTTTCAAGTGATTTAGATAACATAGATGAAGAGGAAGAAGAAACAGTAACATTAATGACATTACATAGTGCAAAAGGTCTTGAATTTCCAGTTGTTTTCTTAATAGGAATGGAAGAAGGAATATTTCCAGGTCGCCAATCAATGATGGAACCACAAGAACTTGAAGAAGAAAGACGTTTATGTTATGTTGGAATAACAAGAGCAAAAGAAAATTTATTTTTAACATGCAGCAAACAAAGAACAATATTTGGCTCTACAAGTTATAATCCTGTATCAAGATTTTTAGAGGAAATTCCTCAAGAACTATTAGAAGGATATGAGCAATCATTTGGAACAAAAACAAACAAAGAAGAAATGTTTAAAAATTCACCATACAGTTGGACATATGGAAGCAAAAATAATAGTGAAGTAAAATCATATAAAATAAACGAAAAACAACCAGCAATGGCTTCAGCAAAAAGCAATAATTTTGCGTTCCGTACAGCAGAAAGCTTCTTAAATAACATTGGAAAAAAAGTAGGAATGAAAAAAGAAGTAGATTTATCAAAATATGAAGCAGGAGTAAGAGTATTTCATAAAAAATTTGGTGAAGGAACAATAAATCTTGTAGAACCAGAAGGTGAAGATTTAAAAGTTGATATAAATTTTGATAAAGTTGGACATAAGAGATTAATGGCAAAATATGCAAATTTAGAAATAATATAAAAATAAAACTAAAAAAGAACAAATAAGAAAAATTTAAAAAATATCTTATTTGTTCTTTTATTTTGTATAAAAAAACACATAGTGTAAATAATATTTAAAGTAAAACAATGGTTTTGCCATAAATATTTTTATAAGAAAGGAATGATGAAAATGGCAGATTTAAATCAAATAGAATTACAACATTTAAGACATTTAATTGGAGCACATGAAACTGCATATCAAAAATTAAATGTATATTCATCACAAGCGGTAGATCCTCAAATTAAACAAATATTTACAAAATCGGCACAAGATGCGTTAAACACAAAACAAAAACTTATGACATTTTTAAATAATTAAAAAGAAAGGAAAATTGATTATGGAAGAGAAAACAATGGTAAATGATATTTTAGGAAGTGTAAAAGCAGATTTAACAGCATATCAAACAGCAATATCAGAAGCTGAAAATATGCAATTAAGACAAACTTTTCAACAAATAAGAAATAATGATGAAAGTTTTCAATATGAATTATTTAAAATAGCACAATCAAAAGGTTATTATGTACCAGCCCAAAAAGCTACAACAACTGAAGTAAACACAGTAAAAACTGAATTAGGATAAAATAAAAACGTACTTGTTATTATAGCAAGTATGTTTTTTTGCATAATAGGAAATATCATTCTTCAATTATATAAAAAGCTATAATCACAAGCCATTTGAGATTTTCTCCTTTTAGTCGAAAACTTAAATTGAGTGAGAATAAGTCGTTTTTGGTATATAAAATATTAAAAAAGAGAGATAAAAAGAAAGAATTAAAGAGAAAACATAAAAAACAATAAAAAACTAGGAAAATCAAACATTACTACATATTGCAAAAAAAAGAATATTACAATATTATTACAAGAAGAATTACAAAAAGAAAATAATGTACATAATTACACAAAAAATAAAAGAAGAATACATTTAAATAAATTAAAATACAAAGGAGTTTGATTAATAAATGTTCAAAAAAGTAATAATACACACCAAAAGAGGTATAAAATTTACGTTACTTTTTTTAATAGCAGTTTTCTTAATAATTGGAATAGTTGCATTTTTATATAAACCAACATACAGTGTAAGCATTGCAGGAAAACAAGTAGGATATACAGAAAACAAATCATCATTACAAAAAAGAATAAATGAATACATAAAAAAAGGAGAAGATAGCGAAAATTCAAGTGTAGCATTTGTTCAAGTAAACAATCTACCAGAATATAAGTTATGTTTATTAAAGAAAAATATAGTAACAAATGACGACGAAATATATAATCAAGTAAAAAACGAAGGAATAACATATTACCGTTACTATGCAATACTAGAAAATCAAGAAGAAAAAATGTATGTAAAAGACTTTGAATCAGCAGAACAAGTAGTAAATGGATTAAAAGAAAAAAACAGTTCAAATATTGAAAACATTTCTATTTTAGAAAAATACGAAGCAGATGTAAAAGAGCTAATAACATCAGAAGAAGCAATATCAAAATTATATGTAGAACCACAAAAAAATGTAAAAGTTGCAAAAAATACAAACACAACTACAGAAACATCAAATAAACAAAAATATTCAGCTATAGGAAGTGTAAACACAGCAACAACTACATCATCAGGAAAAGCAGGACTTTCAATATCATTAATAAAACCAGTATCTGGAACAATAACATCAAGATTTGGCGTAAGAAGTAGTATAAGAAGTTCAGCACACACAGGGTTAGATATAGCTATTGCTACAGGAACACCAATAAAAGCAGCAGCATCTGGAACAGTAACATTTTCAGGATATAAAGGCTCATATGGAAACATGATAGTTATATCACATGGAAATGGAGTACAAACATATTATGGACATTGCAGTAAACTATATGTATCAGCTGGAACAACAGTAACCCAAGGACAAACTATTGCAGCAGTCGGATCAACAGGAAATTCAACAGGACCACATTTGCATTTAGAAATTAGAATAAATGGAGTGGCATATAATCCACAAAATTATTTATATTAAAAAAAGGGGGCTAAAAAGAGACTACATTAAGCAGTCTCCAAAAGTCCCTTTTAAGCAAAATGTTTAATAGCAATATTAATAGCATTTTTCTTAATAATTACTTTTCCATGTTCCAAAAGTTTATTTGAAAAATTATTAGAAAAATGAGTAGATTTTGAAAATTCTGAAATTGTAGAATAAAATAATTTTAAGCTTTCATACTTTATGTCAATATTTTTCAAAACTAAATAATATGTATCATTATACAAATATAAAGAAATATCTTTTGAAAGTTTTTTTGCAGAAAAATTTTTAAAATTATTTAAAGCACAACAAAAATCGCAAAAAATATCAAAATTTTCAAAACAATATATAGCAGTATTATTTTGAAAATTGAAAGATTTACGTTTGGTTTTTATTTTTCTCCTTTTTAAATTATCAAATGTATTTTTCTTATCTGAAGCATATTTAGTTATAGTAAAAACTACAACATTATCAGTAGATGTAAAAGCTTCTATTAAAAGTTTACAACCATCTGTATAAAAATCCACTTCTTTTTCAGCTTTTTTTAATATATTAAGAAAAAAATCTTGAGTAGGTAAATTTTTATTAAAAATTGCTTTCAAATCAGTATTATCTTTTTCTAAATCATCAATATCAATAATAACTCTAATCTTATTTTCTGTAATTTTTTCTATTTTCATACGTTCCTCCTAATCAGATACTAAATATATTATACTACTAATTTTATTATATTTAAAGATATAATTTTTGGTAACTTTTATTTTAAAAATATATGTATATATACTTGAAAAATTTGCTAAATCAAGTTATAATTACAAAGATGGAAATATAATGCAAAAATCCGTAAGAAAAAAATAAAAAAGGTAAAAAATAAATTAAGAAAGAATGTGAAAAAATGGCAACAAAAGAAAAAAATATATGGGTATTAATAATATTTATTTTATCAGGTTTAGTAGTTGGAGGTTTATTAGGTGAACTAGCAAAACAAGTAAACTGGTTATGGTGGTTATCATATAGTCAAAGCTTCGGTTTAGAAAATCCAATGATTGTAGATATAGGAATTATGAAAATAACATTTGCACTAATGTTTAAAATTAGTGTATCTAGTATTATAGGGATGGTATTAGCAATATTTATATATCAAAAAATATAAAAATATAGTAAAAAATAGGGCAATTTAAAAAAGAAGGGAAAGATATAATGTCAGTAAAAATGAAAGAATTGCCTGAAATGGAAAGACCATATGAAAAATTAGAAGCATATGGAGCAAAAAATTTATCAAACGCAGAATTAATAGCAATAATAATAAAAACAGGAACAAAAGAAGAAACATCATTACAAGTAGCACAAAGAATATTAAAATTAAATGACACAAACGAGGGACTTAACTTTCTAAAAAATTTAGACATAGAAGAACTAAAACAAATAAAAGGAATTGGAAGAATAAAAGCAATTCAATTAAAAGCGGTTGCAGAACTATCAATTAGAATGGGACAGCCAGTAAATTACAAAAAAATAACAATAAAAAAACCAGAAGATATTGCTAAACTAGTAATGGAAGAATTAAGATTTCAAAAAAAAGAAATAGCTAAAATAATAATATTAAACAATAAAAATAAAATATTAAAAATAGAAGACATTGCATATGGTGGAACAAATTTTGCAAGCATAACAATAAAAGAAGTTTTATCAGAGCCAA
The DNA here is from genome assembly GCA_934157205.1 of uncultured Clostridia bacterium. Lineage (GTDB taxonomy): Bacteria > Bacillota > Clostridia > TANB77 > CAG-508 > CAG-269. The sequence goes on along the minus strand of CAKPHJ010000005.1, from coordinate 47,795 downwards.
TAAAAATGAAAGCACCTAAAATAATACTAGTTCACAATCATCCAAGCGGAGATCCGACACCAAGTCAGCAAGACATTAAATATACAAAGGTGCTATATGAAATATCTGAAGCAATAGGAATAGAACTTGTAGACCATATTGTAATTGGAGAAAAAAAGTACACAAGCATATTTTCACAAATGATGTAAAAATATTATAAAAACAGAAAGGAAAATGAAAAATGAAGTTTTTTACATTTGGTTCAAAAGATATAGGAATAGATTTAGGAACAGCTAATCTTTTAGTAACTTTAAAAGGAAAAGGAATAGTTCTAAAAGAACCTTCAGTTGTTGCAATAGACAGAAAAACAGGAAATATTTTAGCAACTGGAAATGAAGCAAAAGATATGCTAGGTAGAACACCTGAACAAATAAAAGCTGTAAGACCACTTAAAGATGGTGTAATTGCAGACTTTACAGCAACACAATTAATGCTTAAAAATATAATAGAAAAAGTTGGAAGAAAATATAATGTAGGAAGACCTAGGGTTGTAGTAGGTGTACCATCTGGAATTACAGAAGTTGAAGAAAGAGCAGTAGAAGAATCTGTAATACAAGCTGGAGCAAAAGAAGTATATCTTATTGAAGAGCCTATGGCCGCAGCAATAGGAGCTTCACTTGATGTTGGAGAACCAAGTGGAAATATCATTGTAGACATCGGTGGAGGAACAACAGAAGTAGCTGTTATCTCTTTAGGAGGAATAGTTGTAAGTCATTCTTTACGTGTAGCAGGTGATGAACTTGATGATGACATAGTAAATTATATAAAAAGAGAAATGAATCTTGCAATTGGAGAAACAACAGCAGAACAAATAAAAATGCAAATAGGCTGTGCAATGCCATTAATGACAGAAATGTCAATGGAAGTAAGAGGAAGAGATCTTGCAGACGGATTACCAAGAACAGTAAAAGTAACATCAGTTCAAATGGAAGAAGCAATTAAAGAATCAATAAGCAAAATAGTTGAAATAGTAAAATTAACATTAGAAAAAACACCACCAGAATTAGCTTCAGACATAGTAGAAAAAGGTATTGTATTAGCAGGTGGTGGAGCTTTAATAAAAAATTTAGATAAACTACTTAGTCTTGAAACAGGAATGCCAGTTTATATAGCAGAAGATCCTTTAGATTGCGTAGTTAGAGGAACTGGTAAAACTTTAGAAGATTTAGAAAGATTAAAAACAGTTTTAATAAACAGTAGAAGAAGAAAATAAAAAATAGAGGAGTAAAAGATGTATAGAAATAAAAAAAGCGGAATAATTGGAATTATTATAACAATATTAATTTTAATTCTAATTGTAATATTTTCAAATGGTGAAAACAATACATCATTTTTTGAAAATGTTGCAAGTAATTTAGTTATGCCTATTCAAAATGGGTTAACATATTTGAAAAATAAAATAAACGGAAACAATACATTTTTTACAGACATAAATAACCTAAAAGAAGAAAACAAACAATTAAAAGAAAAGAATAGTGAACTTGAGCAATCCCTAAGAGAATTAGAAAATATAAAAACGGAAAATGAAACACTAAAAGAATATGTAAACTTAACAGAAAAATATGGAGAATATAAAACAATTCCTGGATATGTAATAAATAAAGACATAAGTAATTATTCAAAAACAATTGTAATAAACATAGGTAAAAAAGATGGAGTTAGTGAAAATATGACAGTAATCGGAAACGAAGGTTTAGTTGGACATGTAATTTCTGTAACAGATTCAACAGCAAAAGTTCAAACAATAATAGATACAGCAAGTTCAGTTAGTTGCTCAATGAGTACAACAAAAGAAGCCATTGTATGTAAAGGAACACTAGATGATAAATCATCTTTAAAAGCTATGTATATTCCAACTGACAGTAATGTAGTTCAAGGAGATAGTATAGAAACATCAGGATTAGGTGGAATATATCCAAAAGGAATTCACATTGGAACAATAAAAAAAGTAACAAATACTCAAAATATGCCAGACAGATATGCATTAGTTGAAACTGCTGTTAATTTTGATAAATTAGACACTGTATTAGTTATAACAAATAAATAAAGGGGGCAAACCAGTTGAAAAAAGTAATAATAAATATTATCTTAATAATATCAATATTCATAATATATTTTTTACAGTCTAATTTTTTTAATTGGTTTAATATAGCTGGAATTATGCCAAATGTATTTATTATATTTGTATTATTTATAGGTTTATTTACAAATAAAACAATGGGAACAATATATGGCATAGTAACAGGATTAATCATAGACTTCCTTATAGGAACTAAAATTGGAATAAATGCTGTCTGCCTAGGAATAATTGGATTTCTAGCAGCCTTCTTAGATAAAAATTTTTCTAAAGACAGTAGAATGACAATTATGTTTATGGTGCTAAGTTCTACAATAATATGTGAAGTTATACATTATGTTTTAAGTTATGTAATATTAACAACAAATATAGAAATAATTCAATTTATAAAAACATTAATAATAGAAGTAATTTTCAATTTAATATTAACAATAATTATATATCCAATAATGCAAAAAAGTGGATATAACATAGAAAATGAATATAAAGGAAATAAAATTTTAACAAGATATTTTTAAAAAGAAGGTGATAATTTGGCAAGAATCAGAAGAAGCAACTACAACTCTAAAGTAAATATAAATTTAAGATATAATTTAATGACTGTTTTAATATATATAATAGGAATTGTATTAATTGCCAAATTATTTAGTTTGCAAATAGTTCATGGTGCAGAATATAGAGAACAGTCAAATACTAGACTTACAAGAGAAAGCATTTTAGAAGCATCAAGAGGCTCAATATTAGATAAAACTGGAGCAGAGCTTGTTACTTCACAAACAGAATTTTCTTTAGAAATGTATAAAAGTAAAGTAGATACAGAAACATTAAATAAATCAATTTTAAATATGGTTCAAGTTTTAGAAAAATATAATTGTACATATTCAGACATATTTCCAATAAAAATAGAACCATTTGAATTTACAATATCTGAAAACACATTATCTACATGGAAGAAATCTAATAAATTTGATGAAAATATAACAGCAGAGCAAGCTTTTTATAAATTTAAAGATAAATATAAAATACAAAATACAGATCTACAAGAAATAAGAAAAATAATTGTAATAAGATATTTATTAAATCAAAAAGGCTATAGTAGCACAAATGCTGTAACAATTTCAGACAGTATCCCACGTGAGGCTGTGGCGGAATTTAGTGAAAGTTCAGACAATTTTGCTGGAATAAATATTGTTGTAAAACCAATAAGACAATATAAATCTGGAACACTTGCATCACATATTCTAGGATATGCTGGTAAAATAAGTAGTGATGAATACGAAACAAGAAAAAACTATTATAGCAGAAATGACTTAATAGGAAAAACAGGAATTGAAAGTGTATTTGAAGAATACTTAAAAGGAAAAAATGGAACAAAACAAATAGACATGGATGTAGACGGAAGCATTACGGCAGAATATGTTTCAAAAGAAGCTGTATCTGGTTCAGATGTTGTGTTAACAATAGATGCGAATCTACAAAAAGTAACAGAAACAGCACTTGCATCAAACATTCAAAAAATAGCAAGTGGAGGATTTGGAAAAGCATATGATGCCAAAGCAGGTGCTTGTGTGGTTATGAATGTAAACACAGGAGAGGTGCTTGCTATGGCAAGTTATCCAGACTACGACCCTTCAGACTTTGTTGGAGGAATAAGCAATGAAAAATGGAATGAATACACAAACAATATAGCAAAACCATTAGTAAATAAAGCAATACAAAATTCTTACTCACCTGGATCTACATTCAAAATGGTAACAGCTATTGCGGGATTAGAATCTGGAGCTATAAATTTAAATACAAAAATAAACGATACAGGTGTATACACAAAATATAGAGATTATCAACCACGATGTTGGATTTATACCGATTACCATAGAGGCCATGGATACTTAGATGTATCTGGAGCAATCGAAAAATCATGTAACTATTTCTTTTATGAAACGTCAGACAGAATGGGAATAGATAATTTAGTTAGATTTGCAAAATATTTTGGTTTAGGAAATAAAACCGGAATAGAATTAAAAGGAGAAACGGCAGGAGTACTATCTAGCAAGGAAACTAAACAAAAACTTTATCCAAATGAAACATGGGGACCAGGAGACACACTTCAATCTGCAATTGGCCAATTATACAATGAATTTAGTCCATTGCAAATGGCTAGATACATAAGTATGCTTGCAAATGGAGGACATAAAGTAGATGTAAGCATTGTAAAAACAATTAGAAACGCTGATGGATCTGAAGTATCAAAAGATGAAATAAAACAATTTGTAAACAAAAAATTAGGAATAGAACAAGAAGAAACAGAAGATATTCAAATAAATCAGTCATACTTAAATGCTGTACTAAATGGTATGAAATCTGTTACAGGAGATTCAGGAGGAACAGCATATAGAAGATTTAAAGACTTCAATATAAGTGTAGGTGGTAAAACAGGTTCTGCTGAAGCACCAAACAACCAAGTACATGCATGGTTTGTTGGCTTTGCACCATTTGAAAATCCAGAAATTGCAATAGTTGTTATGGTAGAAAACGGAGGACACGGTAACTATGTTGCAGAAGTTGTAAGAGACATAATGGCAGAATATTTTGGAATGAATACACAAGATGTACAAGAAGATATGAGTGCAGTTCCATATATTGAAATAATGAGATAAAGTTAAATTAATATGAAAGGATGTTGAAATAATGAAAAATGGTGTTTTTATTAACCTAAAAAAAGACGAAATAATAATAAAACTAAATGATAATGCTAGTCAATTAGAAATAATAGAATCCTTAAGAAGAAAATTACCAGAGCTAAAAAAATTATATAAAAATGAGAAAACACCAATAACTGTAACAGGAAAAGTATTAAAAAATAAAGAAATTGACCAAATTAAAGAACTTATAAAAAGCAAAATTGATGTAGAAATAGAATTTGATATGCCTAAAGGACTAGGATTATACAATATTAAAAAAACATTTGCAAAAGAAATAGCAGTATCAGAAACTAAATTTCATAGAGGTTCATTACGTTCAGGACAAAAACTTGAATCAGAAGGAAGCTTAGTAATAATCGGAGACGTCAATTCAGGAGCAGAGGTTATGGCTTCAGATAATATTGTTATATTAGGAGCATTAAGAGGTTTAGCACATGCAGGGGCAAAAGGAAATAAACAAGCAATAATAGCTGCTGGGATTGTTGACACAGTTCAAATACGTATAGCCGATATAGTAAAAGAGATAGATAGAGACGAAGAACCAATGCATAAACAAGCATACATAAGTGTAGTAGAAAATCAAATTACTATTGAGTAGTTTGATTTTCTTTAACTAAGAAGCAATAAAATTAAACTCAAAAAAAGCATATCATCTTTAACGCCTTCTTGATATAAAAAAAATATTAAACATAAAATAATCATATCATCTAAATATAACTTCAAACCCAGAATTTCAAAAATAGGTTCATTTGTATCAAAATTAAGAAAATCTTGGAAATTAAATATGGAAGAATTACTACCTTTTGAAGTTTTGCTTCTTGATGAGATTTGTTTTGAAACATCTGGGTTTTCAGAACTATTAATACAATCATTTTCATTATTATCAAATTCAGAATTTGTTTCATCATTTATATTATTTGAATTATAATAATTAGGTAATCTGTTATAATAATAAGGATATCTATAAAAAGGAAAATTTAGCATTTTTATGTATTCCCCTTAGAATTGTCATCTTTAAGAATGTCTGCAATTTTAGCAATATTTAAAAGGTTTGCATATTGATCAACTTTTTGTTTTTTCTCTTCTCGTAAATAAGGTTTTAATGAATATAAAAGATTACTACGTGGGTCATTTGAATTATTCATTTTTTCTATAATAGACTTCATTTTCATCATAGTATTAATATCTATATTATTAAAATTAAAATTATTGTTATTATTAGAATTAGAATTTGTTTGATTTTGACTAGTATTTTTGTTTTCTTGATTTAACATAGAAGAAAAATTTTGGATCATTTCAGGAGAAATTTTAGACATTACATCATTTAGCTCGCCTTTATTCATCATATCTTTAAGTTTATTAATTGTATTTTCATCAAAATTTATATCACTCAATATAATCACCTCTAATTAAATATATTCATTATTCTAATATTATATGAAAAAAGAGATTTTTTGATACTAGTAATATTAATAAGTGACTATAACTTAGAAAACTTGAAAGAAATATAATAAACAGTAACATAAAAAGTTGTTTTTTTTGTAAAATTCTTGAAAATCGTGGCAAAAGGAGGTATAATAGATTATAGAGTGATTTTATAAATAAAAGAATAAAAAATACAAAAGCAAATGTCATAGAAATGTAAAGAAAATGTAAATAAAATGTAAAATTTCAAAAACAAAACTATAAAAAAGAATTTCCGTAAAAAGAAAAGAAATAATAAAGAAAACATTTAAAATAGCATGATTGACTCATTTGCTTTTTATGTTGTAATATTATATAAGTAAACTTAACTAGAAATTGCTCAAACAATGATAATAAGAGGAGGAAAAGTATATGATAAAGAAAGTTTTAAAAGTACTTATTATAGTTTCAATAATAATTACATTAACCATGGCAAACTTTATTGCAATAGGTGTAAATATGGTAAGTTATGCAGAAGATATTTTAACACAAGAAGTAAAAACAAATCATAAAAATGTTGAATTTTCTGCCTACTTTAAAAACGAAAAGGGAGAGAAACTAAAAAGTACAGAAAAAACTATAAATAATGAAGACACAAAATTATTTATAGATATCGAAGTAAAACAAGAGGGATATTTTAATGGAGAAATCTCTTTAGATTCTGGAAATTTTAACATTAAAAATGAAAAGTTAAGTGAAGGAATCGAAAAAATTGAAAACAACAAAATATCCTTAAATCAAATTAATGCAGGTCAAAAAGTAACAATAGAGCTAGGAATAGAACCTATTAAATCTGATGCATATGATTTAAGTTTATTAGACATGAAAAGCAAAATTTCTTTAAATGGTACATATAAAGACAGTACACAAAAAGACATAAAAATTCAAGCCACAAGAGAATTAGAATTAGACTTAGTTAGTCCATTTAATAATGAAACTGATGGAATTGAATTAAATTATGCAATTCTAACAAATGAAAATACAAAATACAACAATGAAGATAAAAGAGTTGTACAATTATCTATAAAATCTGGAATAAAAGACAATGCATATCCAATAAAAAATACAAAAATAGAAATTTCAGTTCCAGAACTAGAAGAAAAATTACCAACAGAGGTTTTAGTAAGTTCAAAAGGAACAATTGCTACAAATGGAGACAGTGAATATAATTTACCAGAAAATGCATGGAAATATGATGAAAAAACTAAAACAATAACAATCAATGTAGAAAATAAAGCAAATAATAACATAATTTCATGGGCAAAATCTGGACAAGATGAATACATATTAACACTTATATATGACAATACAAAAGCAGTATTAAATGAAAAAAATATCAATATAAATTCAGAAATAACTTTATATGATACAAAAGGAACAACACTAAAAAAAGTAGCTGAATTACAAGCAGAAGAAACAAAAGACTATGGTGAAATAATAGGAGTTACATCAAGTCAATCAGAAGGAAGCATATATAAAGGAAAAATGTATTCTCAAATTCAAAGAGATATTACATCTACAACAAAAATTGATGTAACACTTGATAAAGTAGCAGAAGACTTATATATTGTAGACAAAACAGAAACAAGGGTTAGAAATCCACAAAATGCAGAACAGATTTTATCATATACAAATATAGATTATAAACAAACAGTGTTTAACAAAAACCAATTAATAAAAATTTTAGGAGAAGACTTTAACATTACAATAATAAATCCAAAAGATAATAGTCAAATTGCTAAAGTAACAAAAGAATCAAAAACAGATTCAAATGGAAACATTATTGTTACATATCCTGAAAACACACAATCAATAGGAATAAAAACTAACAAACCAGAAAAAGTTGGAAAAATAGAATTTGTTAACACAAAAACAATAAAAAGTACAACAGCAAATATAACAAAATTAGCAGAACAAATCGTTACAACAGTAGAAGGAACATATAAAGTAAATGGACAAGATACAAAAATAGAAGCAAGTACATCAGCAATAAAATTAGAAGAACCACAAACATCTGCTAAAATTGAAATAAGCAGGAAAAATTTATCTACAGTATTAGAAAATAAAGGTGTAGAAATAAAAGCAATTCTTGAATCTAATAAAGAATCAAATGACTTATATAAAAATCCTACAATAAGAATAGAATTGCCATCACAAATACAAGAAATAAATGTTAATAGTATAAAATTATTATATGAAGATGAACTTAAAATTTCAGATGCAAAACTTACAACTGAAAATGGTAAAAAAGTGATAAATATAAAATTAGCTGGAGAACAAACAAACTATAAAGACATAGCTATAGATGGTTCAACAATAATAATAAATGCAAATTTAAAATTAGATAGAAAAACTACAAGCAGTGATGAAGCAGTAACATTAACATATACAAATGAAAAAGCAACAAGTTATAAAGAAAATAAAGAAATTGGAACAGAAAGCACACCAGTTTCAATAGTTTCACCTAAAGGACTTATAACAGTAAACAACATAGATAACTTAGGAGTAGAAACAATAGGTGATACAGCAGAAAAAAATGTAATGTTAGAAAAAGGAAAAGACGCTAAAACAGTAAAAGTAGAAACAGAAATTATAAACAACAATGATAGTGGAATTTCAAATGTAGCAGTACTTGGAACATTCCCAACAAAAGAATCAAAAATAGATAACAAAAAATCAAACATAGAAACAAAAATTGCATCAAATGTTGCAGTAGAAGGAGCAGATGCTAAAGTTTATTATTCTGAAAATGAAAATGCAACAGCAGTACTTGCAGATTCTACAAATGCATGGAAAGAAAATATTGAAAACAATCAAAATGTTAAAAAATATTTAATAGTTGTAAACAATATGGATAAAGCACAAACAGTAAAAGCAAGTTATGATGTAGAAATACCACAAAATCTAGAATATAATGAAGAAGCATATACAGGTTATACAGTAGATTACACAAATACAACAACAGGATTACAACAAAATGCAAAATCTACAACAATAAGTACTCAAACAGGAGTAGGACCTGTTATAGAATCATCATTAACAGCAACAGTTGGAAATGATAATTTACAAAATGGTTCAGAAGTTAAAACAGGTGAAGTAATAAGATATAATGTAACAGTTAAAAATACTGGAACAGAAGAAGCACAAAATGTTAAAATTTCAGGACAAGTTCCAGTAGGTACAGTATATGTAGAACCAGAAGAAAACTATGAATATACAGGAGCTTCATATTATAAAGAAACAGAAAAACAAACACATGATATTGAAGTAGGTACAATAAAAGCAGGTGAAACTGTAACAAAAACATATGAAGTTAGAGTGAAAAATGATACAGCAGACGGAAAAGAAATAAGCAGCAAAGTAACAACATATTATGGAGAAGCAAAACAAGAAACTAACGAAATAAAAAACACAGTAAAATCTGGAAATTTAAGAGTAACAGTAAAAAGAGTAACAGACAGAAAAAACGAATTAATAACAGGTAATACAGTTCAATATTATGCAATAATAGAAAACATATCTAATCAAACACAAGAAAATGTAAAATTACATACAAATCTACCAGAAAATGTTGAAGAACCAACATTAGAAAAAATAACAGGCTTAAAAAGATTTACTGCAACTAAAGATTCAGAAGAATCAGAAGAAATAAAAATTGATGGAGAAGATAATTCTCAAACAGAAGAAATAGAATATGCAGAAGATTTAAATATTGGAAATATTAATGCAGGAGAAAATATTGTAATTGCTTATACATTTAATATAAATAAAGAAATTGAGGCAATGGGAAAAGACATACAATTTTCTACAACTGCAAAAGATAGCTCAGATTTATCATATAGATCAAATGTTAGAACAGACCTAATTAATAATATTAAATTAGAAGCTTCAATGTCTTCTACACAAGATTCTAAAACATTAAAAACATGGGATAAACTTGATTATGTAATTAAAATAAAAAATTTAAGTAATATAGAAGCAAGTGTAATAGAATTAACTGATGCTTTACCAGAACAATTAAATTTATTATCTATAACACAAGATGGAGAAAAAGTTGAAATAGAAGAAGGACAAAAAGAAGTTTATATAAATACATCAATTCCAGCAAATGGAGAAACAACAATTAATGTTCAAACAGAAGTAGGAGGTTCTTTAGATAGAACATCTCCAGAAGTGATAACAAACAAAGCAGATGTTTTATTAAATGGAGAACATATTCAAAGTACTTCAGAAATATCAAATGTTATAGAACCAGCAGTTGAAGACAATTCTTCAGACAATAATAACAACAATAATGGAAACAATGGTAACAATGGAAATAACAATAATAATGGTCAAAATAACAATGGGCAAGAAACAAGTAATCATGTAATAAGTGGTACAGCTTGGCTTGATGAAAATTCAGATGGTAAAAAAGATTCTGGAGAACAACTATTAAGTGGAATAAATGTAAAACTATTAAATGTTGAAACAAATGAATTAGCAAAAGATTCAACTGGAAAATTAATAACAGCTACAACATCTAATAATGGATCATACGTATTACAAAACGTAGCAACTGGCAAATACATAGTAATATTTGAATATGATACATCTAAATATGGAATAACAGCATATCAAAAAGAAGGATTGGCACAAAGCGAAAATTCAAATGCTGTCTCAGGTAAATTAAACATAGATGGAAAAGAAAAAACATATGGAATTACAGATACAATCAATATAGAAAACACAAGTGTAACTGGAATTAACTTAGGTTTAACAGAACTTAAAAACTTTGATATACAATTAGACAAATATATAAATAAAATAACAGTACAAGACAACAAAGGAACATCTTCATATTCATATGAACAATCAAAACTTGCAAAAGTAGAGCTTCCAGCAAAACAAATAAATGGGGCAATGGTTATTGTTGAATATGGAATTAAAGTAACTAATTGTGGAGAAGTAGATGCATATGCTTCAAAAATAGTAGACTATATGTCAGATGAATTTAAATTTAGTTCAGAATTAAACAAAGACTGGTATCAAGCAGATGGAAACTTATATAATTCAAGTCTGGCAAATGAAAAAATACCAGCTGGAGAAAGCAGAGAATTGAAACTAGTATTAACAAAACAAATGACTGAAGATAATACAGGCTTAATAAATAATACAGCAGAAATAGCAGAGCAATATAATGAATCTGGCTTTGAAGATACAAACTCAACACCTAAAAATAAAAAACAAGGTGAAAACGATATGTCAAGTGCAGATATTATTATAAGTGTTAAAACAGGAGCAGTAACTTATATTGTATTAACAATAATTATAATTGCAATAATTGGACTAGGTGTATATATAATAAATAAAAAAGTATTAAGGAAAAATAAATAGAAAGAAAGGGGGTATAAAAATGATAAAATTTAAAAAATACATTTTAGGAATAATAGCATCAATATTTATAATAATATTAATGGCACCAAATATTTCAAATGCTATGACAATGACAGATTACTATATAGGTATGAAAAATGAAACTATAAAAATAGGAGATATAGTTAATATTAAATATTATTCTACAAAAGTTTCTACAGATGATACTGGAAAATGGAGTGCACAGCAACCACTATTCTGTGCACAACATAATACAAATACAAGAGAAACTGGTAAATACAAAGTTGTGAACATATTAAAAATAATAGGAAAAACATCTACTGGTATAGGAATGAATGGTAGTGAATTATCAATATCTAATAAAGAAAATGCGAAGTTAGCATATATTTTAAATCTAGGGGTAACTTCAGAGTCAGCTGAAAAAAGGGCAAGACAGACTGCTGTTTGGGCTGTATTTAATAATTTAAAGAATTCAGATGTTGGAAAAAAATATAAAGGATATAATTCATCAACCTCTTTAGGAAAAATGATAAACGGTGGTAATCCATATCAAACTAGTAAAGGCTATACTACTAAAGCTATTGCAAATCGTGGAAAAAAGATTGTTAGTGAGGCGGAAGAGTATGCAAAAACGGTACCGGAAGCAAAAACTCTAAATTTTAAAGATAATACAGATAAAAATAATTTAAAAGTTGCCCAAAATGGCGAATATACTATAATTGGACCATACAAATGGACTTTTGATGGAAATATTACTTCTTCTAATATTAACATTAATGGAATGAATGCTGATAGTGAAGATGTTCAAATAGGAAGTTGGGTATCTAGTAAGTGGACAAAAGCTTCAAAGGTTACATCAAATTCTGAATTTTATATAGCAATAAAAGGCAGTAAACTAACAGAAGAAAGCCTAAAAATAAAAGTCAAAATAACATCATCAGTAAAAGGAGTTAATGTGTATTTTCTATATCTTAGAGAATGTCAAAATCTAATTTCATTTGAACCAAATCAAACTGAAATATCAACAGAATGGAATGGAGAATACCCAATAAAAGGTAACCTTAAAGTAATAAAAGTAGACCAAGACAACAATGTTGTTAAACTACAAGGAGTAGGATTTAAAATCCAAAACAAAGGAATGGGAAAATACGTACATCAAGAAAGTGATGGAACAATAACATATGTAGATGAAGCAAATGCAACAGAATTTGTAACAGATGAAAACGGTGAATTCACAATTAACAACTTAATAATAGGAACATATATAGCATATGAAACTAAAAACCCAAATGTAGGATATGAAATAGTAAATAACGGAAAAACAACATCTGTAACAGTAGACAAAACAGCAGAATTACAAATACCAAACAAAAAGACAACAGTTAATTTATCAGGATTTGTATGGAAAGACAAAATTGATGGAAAACAATCAGTAAGAAATGACTTATATAAAAATGATGAATATGATACAAACGATGAATTAATGAGTAATGTTACTGTAAAATTAATAGACAAAACAACAGGTGATATAGTAAAAAATGCACAAGGAGAAGCTTGTGTAACAAAAACAGATGAAAATGGAGCATACAGATTTGAATATATATTAGTAAAAGATTTATCAAACTATTATGTTCAATTTGAATATGATGGACTAGTATATACAAACGTAATTAAACATACAGAATCAGATAATGGTTCAAAAGCAGAAGAATCTACAGAAACAAGAAACAGCTTTAATGAAAAATTTGCACAAGTAAAAGGTTCAAGTAGCAGAGATACAGGTTATACAAGAGATTCAAATGGAAATATTACACATAGCTTAAAATATACATTAGCAAATCATACTGCAACATTAGAAAGTGTTGATAATGGAGGAATTGCTCCAATAACAGCAGAAACAGAAGAAGTAACAACAACAGGAAAATCATATGTAGCAGACAGATATGATGAATTACAAGCTAAAGACACAAGTAAACCAGTTGAAGAAATAACATATATAAACTTAGGTTTATATGAAAGAGAACAACCAGATCTTGCAATAAAGAAAGACGTTCAAAATGTTAAACTTTCAATAAATGGATATAACCATGTATATACATATGCAAAAAGATTTGAAAATGCAGGAGACTACAATGGAGAAGAATTTAATGTAGGTGTTAAATTTGGAAGTGCTTATGGTCAAATGTCATATTCACAAGCTATATACAGATCAGACATAAACTACAGAAATGAACAAGATATAAACAAAGAACTAAAAGTTACTGTAACATATAGAATTGCAATGAAAAATGAATCAACAAGTTTAAATGCAAAAGTAAATAGTATAGTAGATTACTATGATAGTAGATATAATTTAAATGCAATAGGATATGAATTAGATGCAAATGGCAGTGTAATAAACAGTGATGATTTATATAAAGGAAATGCTATTTCAAAATCTGATGGTGATGAAATGGAATATGATCACAATTCTTACTTCGGAACAACAATATATACAAATCAATGGTTAGAAGCACAATCAGAAAAATCTATATACATACAATTTGAATTAAATAAAGAAGCAACAATAAATATTTTAAATAACAAACCAACATTAGAAAATGTAGTAGAAATAAACAATTACTCTGTATTTGACAAACAAGAAAAACTATATGCAGGAATTGATAAAGACTCTGCACCAGGAAATGCTATACCAGGTAATACAGATACATATGAAGATGACACAGACAAAGCACCAGCATTATTATTAGAAGCACAAAATGCAGCAACAAGAAAAATTACAGGTAGTGTTTTCGAAGATGAAGCTGACCCAGAAAAACTTAAATTAAACTATAGAGAAGGAAATGGACAATATGATTCAAACGAACACGGCATCGAAGGAGTTACAGTTAAATTAATAAGTGTAACAAGCAATAAACAATATGGAGACTCAGTAAAAACAGATGCAAATGGTAACTTCGAATTTACAGAAGTTGTTCCAGACAAATATATAGTTCAATATGAATGGGGCGGACAAAAATATAATGACACAACATATGATGTAAATAACTATAAAGCAACAATTTATCATGGAGCAGGAGAAAAATGGTGGGAACAAGAAACACCAAGATATTCAGATGCAACAGATGATTATGCAACAAGAAAAAATATTGATAATGGAAAAGAACTTATAAAAACAATGGTGTCATCATCATCATCAGAAAATCCAATGGATTTAGGAATTGAAAAAGGTGATACAATAATAGACACAAACATAACAATTGTAGATGGAGATAAGTTTGTAATTGGAACTTATGAAACAAAAAATATTGATTTAGGTATTATTGAAAGACCAAGACAACAAGTTGGAATTGAAAAACAAGTATCACACGTAAAAATAACATTTGCGAATGGTACAATAGCAGTAGATACAGACATAGTAAATGGCCAACCTACAACATCAAATAAAATATTAACATCTACAGGAGATAAATTATGGGCACAAATAGATAATGAATTACTACAAGGTTCAACATTAGAAGTAACATACACTATTAAAGTAAAAAATAATAGTGAAAATGACTATCAAAACGAAGACTTCTATACATATGGAAAAGAATCAGGAAATACAACAAATCCTGTTACAATTACACCAACAGGAGTTAATGATTATCTAGATAGTGAATTTGCATATGACAGTAGTACAAATACAGATTGGGAAATTGTAAATAAAGAAGAAAATTCAGATATTATACAAACAATACAAAAAACAGTTACACAAGACGGTGAAGGTGATTGGGAACTTGTAAGAGAAGAAACAAGTGAAGATGGAACAATAACAACATTCTACAATAAAAAATTGGCAAGTACAAAAACTGATGAAGAAACTCAAACTGTTAAAACATGGAGACATACAATAATGAGCAAAAAACAAGAAGATTTAACAGATGAAACAGTTCTAAAATTAAAAGAAGGTTTAGTACAACCACTTGAAGCTGGACAAGAAAATGAAAAGACATTAAAAACAAGTAAATTGCTTACAAACTCTAATGATTCAGAATTAGTATTTGACAACAAAGCAGAATTAACACAAGTAGATACATCAAGTGGAAGAACACCATTAATTAATACATCAAGTTCAACAACATTTGATGAAGCAGAAAAAGTTATTGTTACACCAGGTACTGGTTCAAATAAAAATTACGTAACACCAATAATCTTAGGAACAACACTATTAGCAATAATAGGAGCAGGAGTATTCCTAATCAAGAAAAAAGTACTAAGAAAATAAAACTGAAAAATAAAATAACAGCACTGTAAAATAAATTACAGTGTTGTTTTTTATGTTAATTTTTTTAAAACCATTAGATTGTAACTATTTGTTCTATAATTTCAAATAAGATATTCACAAATAACTATTTTTATGATAAAATAAAAAAGGTAAAAGCATACGTTATAATGATAAAATATAAAAAAACAGAAGATGTTAAATATAATAAAAATTGTAGTAAATGAAAAAGAATGAAAGAGGTATGCAAAATGAAAGATAATAGTATAACAATAGGAGAAATAACAAAAGGAATAGAAAAATCTTCAACAGACTTTGAAAAAACTAATACAGATTTAAAAAGAAAATATCTAGTTTGGAATATAGAAGTTTTTAACAAGATCGCATCTAAGGTGAAGTTCGGAAAAGGAAGTTTTGGAACAGGGTATCCTTTTTATGTTTTAGACGAAAATTTGGAAGGAACAATACCAGTTATTACAGAACAAGTTAGATATAATAGACAGTTAGTTAAAGATGGGCAAGAAGTACAAAAGTCCATATATCAATGTAAAGCTTGTTTAGATAAATTATATGATACAATGCCAGATTTAAAAAGCATTTGTAGACCATGTCCAAAGACGAAAAAAAGCTTAAAACCAAGAAAACTCATAAATAGATTACCAGATATTGATATGTGGTTAGTATGTGAAGATGGACATGTAGAAGAAGTTCAAGAAGAACTAAGTAAACTTTTGCAAAAATCTGAAATGCATACTTCTGATGAAAAGCCATTTAAAACCATGAGTGATATAGAACAAATTTCAGAAATGATAAAAAAAGGAGAAATGCCAGGAATATTTTTGCCAATTGATGCTCACATAGTAGAATATTCTACTATAAAAAAACTAATGGAACAAATGCCAAAAACATTAGAACTGGCAGAACAAATGGGGATACCACCATATTTACCAATTCATCCAAAATCATATAGAAAAACATGGCAATATGATGATGAAGCATATAATTATGTATATGATTATATGGCAGCTTTTACTCCATTTAATTTTCCAGAAGAACTTGAAAATATATTAATGCAAAGTAGAAAACAAATTGTAAGTAAATATACGCCTGAAGAATTATATGATATTCTTATAGCATCTGCAACAGAAAGTAATGCAAGAAGATTTTATGAGCCAGCACTAGAAGAAAGATTCAAAAATAAAATAAAAAAATGGAAAGAAAATTTAATAGATACTAATATAGATGTACAAAAAATAAAAAGAAAGGAAAATAATTCAATTATAGATAACAAACAAATTGAATTATAATTAAAAATATGAAAAGAATAGATTTACACATACATACAACAATATCAGATGGAACATTAACACCAATGCAGGTAATTGATAAGGCAAGTGAAAGTAAAATTAATACAATTGCAATTTCAGATCATGACACCATTGATGCCTATAATGAAGAATTATTTGAATATGCTAAAAAGAAAAATATAAATTTAATAAATGCTGTAGAAATATCAACAAAATCAAAAAAAGTTGGAATTCATGTTTTGGGATATGGATTTGATTTGAAAAATGAAAAATTTAAAAATAAATTACTAAAAATAAGAAATGCAAGACACGAATATTTACATAATGTAAACAAAAAATTAAGTGAATTAGGATATAAACTTAATGTTGAAGAGCTTGATACAATTGATGCAGTTACAAAAGCACATATTGCCTTGGATATTATTAATAATGAACAAAATCATGATAAACTCGTTAATGAATTTGGACATATTCCAAATAAAGGCGAATTTATTGAAACAATAATGAATGAAAACTGTGTTGCATATGTTAAAAAGAATACAGTTACTCCAAAAGAAGCAGCAGATATGATAAGAGAGGCTAATGGTAAAGTTGTGTTAGCACATCCAGTAGCTTATGAACATGAAGATAATCTTACAGACGAAGATATACTTGAAATAATAAATGAAATGAAACCAGACGGATTAGAAGCAATCTATTTGTATGTAGATAGAAACAATAAAATGTTTGATGAAACTGAAAAATGGAAAGAATTTGCCAGAAAAAATAAATTATTTATAACCATGGGATCAGATTTCCATGTAAAAGATAATATTAGACCAGAAATAGGTTTTATAAATACTGAACTTTCAGTTGAAGAAAGCTTAGTAAATCAAATTATAAAAAATGTAAGTAAATAAAATAAATATTGTTTAAATAAGGAACTGTAAAAGGTTCCTTATTTTTTTGTATACTAGGAAAGTAGAACTTTCCTAGTATATAAAAACTACAATTGCTAGCCCTTGGAGATTTTGTGCACAAACATTGTGTCCCTAAGGCTTCAACAATTTCAAAACAATAAATTAAAATAAGACAAAACAATACTAAATGTAACAAAAATGTAATTAAAATATAAAAAAATACATAAAAAACACATGAATACAGCTTCCGTAAAGCAATAGAAGGAAGTAAAAAAAAGTTGGAAAAAACATATATTGCTTTTAAAATCAAAAAAATATAATATTTAATATATAAGAATAACTTTGTATACATGGAGGAAAACTATGAAAACAAAAAGGAAACTTTTAAAAAGCATAATTGTAGTAGCATTAATAATGCAAATGACATCAGTGAATTTAATATTATTAGGACATAACATCGCTTTAGCTGTATCTGACAATACAGGAAATGAAGGTATGTATTCTTATCTTGACACAAAAACTAATAATAAAAATGTTGAATTTTCAGCATATTTTAAAGACGAAAATGGAAATATTGTAACTGAAAATACTAATGCCATAAACAGTGAAAGTTTAAAAATGTATTTATATGTAAATGTAAAACAAGAAGGCTATTTCAATGGTGAAATTAATTTAACAAATAGTAACTTTACATTTAAAACAGACACTAAAAACGACTATATAAAGAAAATAGAAAGTAAAAAAATAGTTTTAAACCAAGTAAATGCAGGAAATCAAGAAGAAATTGAAATACCAATACAATCAGATATTGGAGAGCAATTTGAACAAAGCAAACTTTCTCTTCAAAGTAATGTAGAATTAAAAGGTGTATACAAAAATGGAGAAAAGAAAGATGTAGAAATTAATACAACAAAAGACATAAAACTAAATTTAGTAAGTGGACAAATAAATAAAGAAAATATAAAAAATGATGTAAATATCATAACAAACAAAAAAGCAATAATAAATGGAGAAGAAAAAAGAATAGTACAATTAGAATTACAATTAGGATTAACAAACAATGAATATCCTATAAAAAACATTACAGCACAAATAAGTGTACCAAAACTTAATGGTAAAGAACCAAAAATAGAAAAAAATGTTCAAATGAACAACATGAAAGAATATGAATTTAATTATTCTAATGGAATATTAGAAATAAAAATGAAAAACGAAGGAAATGAACAAAATAACAAAATTTTATGGAACAAAAAAGCAAATGAAAAAGTAATATTAACATATATTTATGATGAATATAAAGATATACAAGATACAACAATTTCATTAAAACAAAAAATTGTATTGCAAGACAATAAAGAAATAATATCAAATACAAATGAAAATGCAATATTAAATAATGAATATAAAGACTCAACAATTAAATTAAATATGTATAACTATGAAAACAGTATATATAAAGGGAATTTATATGCAAATATAGATAGAGATATAAAAACAAAATTAAAAATTGATGTAACAGCTAATATTGCACAAGATATAACAATAGGTGAATTACAATACAATAAAGATAATGGAAATGCAAATATACAATATAAAACTTCTTATATAAATAAACAACAAATAGTAAATGTTTTAGGAGAAGAATTTACTATAAAAATAATCAACACAAAAAATAGTGAAATAATTGCAGAATTAAACAAAGAAATACGGAATAGATGAAAATGGAAATATAGTAATATCATATCCTGAAAATGTAAATAGTATTTTAATAAATACAAGTAAACCACAAAATATTGGAAGCATAGAAATAACAGATTTAAAACAAATAAAGGCTGAAAATAAAGAAGAATACAAAAACATAAATGAAATAAGCCAAACTATTAATTATACATATAAAGAATATACAAATATTAATAGTTTAGATGTTAGCAATGCAAAAATACAAAATATAAAAAATAAAATTGAACTAAAAGAACCAGAAACATCAGCCGAAATAAAAATAAACAAAACAAGTTTATCCACACTTGAAGAAAATAATGTGGAAATGAGTGTGGTTTTAAAGTCTGCAAATGAAAAAAACACATTGTATAAAAATCCAAAAATTTTGATTATTTTACCACAAGGCATAGAAAGCATAAAAGTAAATAGTATAAACAAACTATATGCTGATGAATTTGAAGTAAGTAAGGCAGAATTGAAAAACATAGATGGTTTAGGAAAAGTAATAGCAATTGAATTAAAAGGTGAACAAACCAAATATATAAATGAAATAAGTCAAGGAATTCAAATAATAATAAATGCAAGCATAACATTTGCTAAAAATACTGCGGCAAATAAAACAGACTTAACATTAAGATATACAAATGATAATGGCAATGAAAAATATTATGAAACAAAAACAAGTCTAGATTTAATATCTAAAAATGGAGTTTTAGTTTATAGTAAAGTAAATAATTATAATAATGAAGGCACTGTACTAGAATCTACAACAAATGAAAATTTAAACGGAAAATTGGATATAAATACAAAACAAAAAAATATAAAAATAGAAAGAAGTATAGTAAACAATACAGAAGATACAATAAGTGGAATAAGCATAGTAGGAAAAATACCAACAACAGAAGAAAATGTAAATGGAGAAAATTTAAAAAGCACATTTGTATCTAAATTAAAAAATATAAATGTTGAAGGAAAAAATGCAAAAATATATTATTCAGAACAAGAAAATACAGAAGAAAATCAAGCAAATTGGACTGAAAACATAGAAAATTTTAAAAATATAAAATCATATAAAATAGAACTTGAAAATGAAAGTTTAAATCCAAAAGAAACTGCAGTAGTATCATATGAACTAAATGTACCAGAAAACCTAGGATATAATGAAAGTGCTTATGAAACAGTTAATATAAAATACAATGATAAAAATAATAGTGTAAGCAAAGATTATGCTACATTTTTAGCTACAAATTTAAATAGTGAAGAAGGAAGTTCTTTAAAACAAAACATTGTAACAGACTTTGGAGAAATATCAGTAAATGCTGTATCAGGAAGAAAAACTTTAGTAGATGGAGAAAGCATAAATGAAGGACAGGCTGTTAAAGAAATTGTTACATTAACAAATAATACAGGCTCAGATATAAATAATTTAAAAGTAACTGCAAAACAAGAAAATGCAATATTTTATAACAATGTAGTAACAATACAGCAAAATACATTAACAGGTTATGATATGGAATCTACAAGAATAATTGAAGACGAAAAAATAGATAAAAAAGAATTTACTAAAGAAACATTAAAAAAAGGAGAAAGTGTATCATTCGAATATCAATTTTCTGCAAAAGAAGCGGTAAATGAAAATACTACAGGAACTTTGGTACTAGAAGCAGAAAATATGAATGCACAAACATATACAACATTATCTAATCCTATAAAACAAGCAAATTTAAAAGTAACAATGGAATGCTCATATAATGAAGAAAGAGAAATTCCAGCAGGTGGATATCTTCCATATATATTAACAGTAAAAAATTTATCAGACAAAGTTTTAGAAAATGTTGAAGTAAAAGTACCAATTGCTGAATTCACAAATTTTAAAGAATCAGATTTAATTGGAAGCAGTGAATATTCATATGAAGGAATTGAAAATAATGAAATAAAATTTAAAATTCTTTCAATAAATCCACAGCAAACTATAGAAATATTAGAAGGTTTATCTGTTGATAATTTTGAAGAAAGTGAACATGAAATATCATTAGATGCAGTTGCAAAAGTAGATAATGGAACATATTATTCAAATGTTATAAAGAAAAAAGCATATAATAACAAATTAAATCTAACAGTAGACTTAAAAGGAAATATAGAGTCAGAAGAGGTTCAAACAGGAGATATTATTACATATACAGCAACTATAAAAAACGAAAGTGATGAAGAAGTTAATATAACAATAACAGATGATTTACCAAAAACTCTTGAAATAAAACAAATATATATGATAAAAGACGGAAAAAGAAAAATAATAAGTAATCCAGAAGAAAATTATATATATTATGAAACAACAGTAAAATCAAATGAAGAAATTCAATTTGTTATAGATACAATGGTTGACGAAAGTAAGGCAGAAGGTAATAACGAAATAAAAAATAATATAGAAATAACAGGTTATAATTTAAATTTAAAATCAAATGAAGTTACATACAAAATGAAAAACGTAGAAAATCCAGAACCTGATAATCCAGACAACCCAAAGCCAGACAACCCAAAGCCAGATAATCCAAAGCCAGATAATCCAGATAACCCACAGCCAAATCCAAATCCAGACACAGAAAATCCAAGTGATAATCAAGAGCAAGAAAAAAGTAGTTCAATATCTGGACAAGTGTGGTTAGATGAAAATGAAAATGGACAAAAAGATACTTTTGAATACGGAATAAAAGGAATGGAAGTTAGTTTAATTGAAGCAGAAAGTGGAAATATTGCAACAGACAAAAATGAAAATGAAATTAGTAAAATAACAACAGATGAAACTGGAGAATATACATTTAATAACCTAAAAGATGGAAAATATGTAGTCATTATTGCATATGACACACAAAAATATTCAATTACAGACTATAAAAAAACAGGAGTAGATGAAACAATAAATTCTGATGTTATAGCTAAAGAATTATCTGGATACACAATAGCTACAACAGAAACAATAGAAGTTTCAGAAAATGAAGTACAAAACATAGATGCAGGATTTATAGAAAACAAAATATTTGATTTAAAATTAGACAAATATATTACTAAAGTTATAGTACAAAATTCAAAACAAACTAAAACAATGCAATATGATAAAACACAACTTGCAAAAGTAGAATTAGACTCAAAACAAATAAACAATTCTACAATATTAGTAGAATATTCTATAGATATAACAAATGAAGGTGAATTAGCTGGATATGCAAATGATATAGTTGATTACATACCAAACGGATACAAAATAAATACTGAAATAAACAAAGACTGGTATACAACTAATAATGGAAACACTTTACACAACACAAGTTTAGAAAACGAAATAATTAATCCAGGAGAAACCAAAACACTAACATTAACACTTATAAAAAACATGAACGAAAATAGTACAGGAACAGCTATAAACACAGCCGAAATAGCAAAAGCAAGTAATAAGCAATCTATAGCAGACAAAGATTCTGTACCAGGAAACAAAGCAACAGGTGAA
Source organism: uncultured Clostridia bacterium (assembly GCA_934157205.1). GTDB lineage: Bacteria > Bacillota > Clostridia > TANB77 > CAG-508 > CAG-269. The sequence goes on along the minus strand of CAKPHJ010000005.1, from coordinate 24,440 downwards.
GATGACATAAGCTCAGCAGAACTTATTGTTTCTATACGTACAGGAGCTGGAATAATAATAGGAATAATAATTTTAACAATAGCAGTATTATTATTAATAATATTTGGAATAAAAAAAATAAATGTAAGGAGGGGAAAAAATGAAAAAAACAATATTAAAACATAGTAAAAAAATATTGACAATCATTTTTGTAACCTTAACATTTATTACAATGCTTATAAATAAATCTATAGGTGCAGTACAAGAAAGCACTACTGCAAATGATGTAGATTATTGGATAAAATCTGGACAAATATATGATAGTGGATTAGCAAAACTGGCAGTATATGGAACTAAAGGAACAAGTGATACATATTTTAACTTTAGTTCTAGCCTATTAATAACACAAAACACAGTTAAATGTGCTGGAGGAACTCCATATCACAGAGTTGGTGAATACTGTATTGATAGTACAAATACACAAGAAACTGGAGGATATCAGTGTGTAAGTATTATAGATATACATGGAGACAAAATGTACTTATATAGAGCAGATGGCAAAGGAAATGCATGGGAATATGGAGATAACGCTAAAAATGCATTAAGAGCAATGGCATATGCTTCTATAAAATCTATAAATAATAATGAGCAAGGAGTAAGTTCGAATTCATGGAAAGCAACAATAGAAAGTATAATATCACAAAATATTAGTAACTTTAATTTAGCTTCAAGTTTAAATGTAACAATGCTGGGAAAAGATGATATGAATAGAACGGCAAGTAAAAGGCAAGAGGCTATGACAAATAGCAGAAGTAAAACATATAGAGCAAGATTTATATTTTTATATGGTCCAAAAAGGCAAAATCAAATTATATTTGGTGCAAAAGAAGTACCATCAACAGAAGATGGAGTATATAATTTAGAACTTGAAAAAACAGACGAAAATGGCAATACAATAACAAATGCTTCAGCAGAATTTGCAATAAATGGAGAAACAAAAAAAACAACTAATGGTAAAGCACAATTGGTGACAAATAAAACGATAAATAACACAGAAAAAGATACATATTATATATCAGAAACAAAAGCACCAACAGGTTATGCTAAACTTGCAGAAACAATAAAAATAGACATAGCGAAGAAAGTGGTTAATAACAAATACCAAATAGATAGGTCAAATACAACAGTACAATTAATAAACCAAAATGGTAAGGCAACAAATGTTCAAAGAGATGACTATTTAACTATAGATGAATCTAGTGGAAGTATCAAAATAAAAGTTAAAAACAATAAATTAGATCAAAAATATAGATTTTCCATTCAAAAAGAAGATCTTAATGGAAACATAATAGCATCACCTTCAAAATTTATGTCTAACTATTATGGAATTGCAGACACTTTTGTTTTAACTAAAGGAATAGCAGGATATACATATGACGCTATGAATCCAGCTAATCATGAAATACAAGAAACACAAGCACCAGAAGGTTACGAAAAAACAAAAGGTAGTATGTGGATAAATATAAGTAGATATAATAATCTAATGACAATAGGTACTGTTCTTAGTAAAGAAGCGTATTTAGAATTAAAAGACTTAGTAACAATTGAAATAAATGGAAATAAACATGCTCTAAAGGACATATGTAATGAAAATGATGATTTTTCAACAGAGCAATGGATAGAAAATTTGACATTTGATGACAACAGTGGAATAGCATTAGATATTATAGTCCATTGGAAGAATAAGAAAAGTCCAAATGGAAAATATAATGTAAGCATTGAAAAAGTAGATAACGCATTAAACACAATAACAAATGGTAATGCAACATTTAATGTACAAGGAGGAACAAGTGGAACAACATCAGCTGGAAAATTAAACATAGTTAAAAATAAAGAAATAAATTCTAGCAATGTAAGTACGAAAGATGTATATACAATAACTGAAACAAAAGCACCAAGTGGATATGAGTTATTTAATGGAAAATTAGAGTTAACAGTAGCAAAAAAACAACACTCAGAAGGAAATTATATAATAGACAAAGCAAATACTACTTTAAAAATTACAAGGAATAAAGGTCAAACAATTAACTATACTGCAGATGATTTGCTAGCAGTAGATGAAGAAACAGGTGAAATAAAAATATATGTTCCAAACCAGAAAGAAGCAGGTGGAAAATATAGTGTAAATTTAGTTAAGGTAGATGAAAATGACTCTACAATAGATGATACAGCAAAATTTAATGTAGGAGGAAAAAGCTATGGAACAGTTGACGGATATGTAACTGTGGTCGATGAGAAAGAAATAACAAAAAGTAATGTAAGTACAAAAGATGTATATGAAATAGAAGAAACACAGGCACCAAAAAATTACGCAATATTTAATGGAAAAATAAAATTAATAGTAGCTAAAAAAATAAGCAGTTCAGGAGATAGCTATGTAATAGACACAGAAAATACAAAAATAGAAGCGGTAGACTCTAATGGAAATGCATATACTAATAGTGCATTACAAGATTCAATAAAATTAAAAATCAATACATTTACAGGAACAATTACCCTTGAAATTAAGAATTATGAAGATAAAGCAGGAGAATATAATGTAGATGTAGTAAAAGTAGATGAAAATGGAAATTCTATACAAAAAACAACAAAATTCTCAATTGATGGAAGTGAAAAATCCACATCAACAGGTACTTTAAGTGTTGTAAGCAAAAAACAAGTAACAAATGACAACTGGAATGTAGTAGACAAATATACAATTAAAGAAACATCAGCACCAGATGGTTATGAAAAATTTGATGGAACAATAGAACTGTCAGTATACAAAAAAGAAGCCAATGGAGCATACATTGTAGATACAAGCAAAACAACAGTAAAAGTAACAGATGCAAAAGGAAATGAAATGTCAAATCCTCCTGTAACAGTAAATAAATACACAGGTGGAGTAACAATAAAAGTAAAAAATACAAAAAAAGCAGAAGAACCAGATGAAGGAAACTTAAAAATAATAAAAGTAGATAAAGATGATCACACAATAAAACTTGCAAATGTAAGCTTTAAAATAAAAGAAAATAAAAGAGGATATATAAATAAAGCAAGGAATGGAGCAATAACATTTGTAACATCAGAATCACAAGCAACAACATTTAAAACAGATAACAATGGTGAAATATCAGTTTATGGACTACCAACAGGAGATTACACAATTTATGAAACCTCAAATCCAAATGAAAACTATGTATCTGAAAATACAACTAAATCTATAACAATATCAAAAGGAAATACAACAACAGTAACAATTGAAAATACAAAAAAGTCAGAAGAACCAAAAGATGGAAATGTAAAAATAGTAAAAGTAGATAAAGATGATCATACAATAAAACTTGCAAATGTAGGATTTAAAATAAAAAATAATAGTACAGGAAAATATGTAAAACAAGCAAGAGATGGAACAATAACATATGTAGAAGAAGCAAATGCAACAGAATTTGTAACAGACAAAAACGGTGAAATTTATATTTCTGGATTATCAGCAGGAAATTATACAATTTATGAAACTAAAAATCCAAATTCAGAATATAAAAATGAACAAATAGAAAAAGTAATAACAATATATCAAAATGCAACAGGAACTGTAACAATTGAAAATGCAAAAAAAGATATTGGAAACCTTAAAATAATAAAAGTAGATAAAGAAAATCATTCTACAAAATTAGCTGGTGTAGGATTTAAAATAAAAGAAAGTGCAACAGGAAAATATGTAAATAAAGCAAGTGATGGAACAATAACATATGTAACAGAATCACAAGCAACAGAATTTGTAACAGATAAAAATGGTGAAATTTTAATAGAAGGCTTAAAATCTGGAAAATATTTAATATATGAAACAGTTAATCCAAATGAAAAATATGAATTAGATAAAACAGCAAAAACAGCAGTGGTTTCATTAGGGAATACAACAAGCATAACAATCGAAAATGTTAAAAAAGACATAGGAGATTTAAAAATAATTAAAGTAGACCAAGACAATAATTCAAAAAGACTTGCTTCAGTTAAATTCAAAGTAAAAAGCAGCACAACAGGACAATATGTAAAACAAGCAAGTACAGGTGAAATATCATATGTAACAGAATCACAAGCAACAATATTTGTAACAAACAGTAATGGTGAAATTTTAATAGAAGGATTAAAATCTGACAAATATTTAGTATATGAAATTGAAAATAATAATGCAAACTATATATTTGACAAAACACCAAAAACAGCAGTTATTACAAGGGAAAATGTAACAACTGTAACAGTAGAAAACTACAGAATAAAACTTGGAAACATCAAATTTATTAAAGTAGTAAAAGGAAATACAAATATAAAACTTTCTAACTTCTCATTTAAAATAGAACCACAATCTTTAGACTTGCCTTCATATGCAAATACTAGTGAAATAAACCAAAAATATAATACAACAAGAACATTTACAACAAACAGTAATGGTGAAGCAACACTAACAAATTTACCTTTAGGAACATACAAAATAACTGAAATATCAACAGGTGGTAATAAATATTTCAAAATAGGAAATACAATAACTGTAAAAGTAACACAAGAAGGAAAAACAATTACTCAAACAATGGAAAATGAAATAAGTTATGCAGATATATCTGGATTTGTATGGAAAGATTATATTGCTGGTAAAAAATCAGAAAAAAATGATAGATATGATCAAAATGAAGATAAAATAGAAGGTATAAAAGTAGTATTAAAAAATGGAAATACAGAAGTTAAAAACACAACAACAAATTCAAATGGTGAATACAAATTTGAACTTGTGCCAATTGAAACAATAAAAAGTAGTGAATTAAAAGTAGAATTTACTTTTAATGGAATGATATATGAAAGTGTAACACCAAATATAAGCAAAAATATAACAAATGCTTCAAGAGCTAAAGAAAATGCACAATTAAGAAATCAAACAAACAAACAATATTCTACACAAGAAGCTGGACAAAAAGTTACAAGCTTTAATATGACAGCAGATACAAAAACAGCAGGTTGTACACTTGCAGATTATATGGAAATTTCAACTGAAAATGGTGTAAAAGCAGAAATAAAAAATATGAATTTAGGACTAGGAGAAAGAGAACAACCAGATTTAGCAATATTAAAAGATGTACTAAAATCACAAGTATCTATAAATGGAAAAACATACACATATAATTATGCAGACAGATTTAAAGAACCAGAAGATTTACAACAATCTGAATGGACTGTAGAATTTAAGAGCAAATTTACAAACAGTTATACACAACCAATATATCCATCTGACATAGAATATACTGGATCAGATGAATTAAAAGTATATGTAATATACAAAATAGCTGTAAAAAATGATTCAACAAGTTTAAGTGCAAAAGTTGGAAGCATAGTAGACTACTATGATAGTGACTATAATGTTGTAAAAGTAGGAACAGGAGTAGACGGAAACGAAATAACAGGAGAATTAAAATGGAACAATAGTGAAGAAATAAATGCAAATGGAAATACATATAGAAAAATGACAATATACCCATCTCAAACAATTATAAAACATCAAAGCGTAATGAATGACAATGACAGCATATATGTTAAATTTGAAATTGGCAAAAACACTGTTTCTAAAATAATGAACAATAATGAAGCACTTGATAATGTTGTAGAAATAAATTCTCAAACATATTTCAGTGATGAAAATGGACAAAACTTATATGCAGGATTTGACAAAGACTCAACACCAGGAAATTACAATATAACTACACAAACTCCTTCAGAAGACGACACAGACAAAGCACCATTATTTAAATTATCAAATGCAGGAACTAGAACAATAGAAGGAATGGTATTTGAAGACAATAAAGGTGTTTCATCAGAAACAAAAGTAGGAGAAGAAAGAAAAGGAAATGGAACATACGATATTGGTGAACCAGGAATAAAAAATGTAACAGTAAGATTAGTAGATTCAGAAGATAATAGCAAAATATTTGCTGAAACAACAACAGATGAAAATGGTAAATACACATTAAGCAACTTTGTACCAGGTAATTACAAAATAACATATATATGGGGAGACAGTACCTATAATGCAAACGAATATAAAAGTACAATTTATCCTAATAAAGACAGACAAAACGATGAAAAATGGTACAAAAAAGATAGCCAAACAAGATACCAAGACGCAATGGATAATTATGACACAAGAACAGCACTTGACAATCAAAATAGTCAAACTATAGACTACAGTACAACAATAAATGATACAGATAAAATGGACTCTAGTACACCAAAAATATCTATAGAAGTTGAAAACACTGAAGGAACTGAAACAGATGCATCTAAATTAAATTCTTCTTTACAATATGATATTGAAAACATTGATTTTGGTATTATAGAAAGACCTAGACAACAAATCATTGCAGAAAAAGAAGTTTCTAATGTAAAACTAAATTTAGCAAATGGACAAGAATTATTAAATGTAGATATAGATGAAAATGGTATAAAAAACCCAGACCATACATCATCTGCAGGACAAACTAAAGGAAGTTTAACATACTTAAATGGAAATCCAGGAAACATTAAAATTGAAACAGATGACGAATTAATTCAAGGTTCAGTATTAAAAATAACATATGTAGTAAAAGCAAAAAATAATAGTGAATTAGACTATAATACAAAAGAATATTATCTATATGGAGAAATAAATGGAGAACAAACAAGCAAAATGAAAGCATTAGGAATAATAGACTATATGGATAAAGGACTAGATATAGAAACACAAGACAATACATGGATAAAAATAACAAAAGATGAATTAAAAAACGGAATATCAGGAATAGAAAATTCTCAATTAGTATCAGAAGAAGTATATAAAAGTACTGGATTAGACTCAAAAGTTCTATTATATACAAAAGCATTGGCAAATGAAGAACTTCAAATAGGACAAACAAGTAGCACAGGTGTAAAATTAAGTGTATCAGGTTTATTAGCAAATAAAGATGAAATAAGCGTAGGAAATGACGTAGAAATCGTAAAAATACATTCAGATACACCAAGAAAATTACATGAAGAAATACCAGGAAACTATGATCCAGCAAAATCAGACACAAGAGAACCAGACGATGATCAAGCTCCACCAGTTAATGTGGTACCAAATACAGGTGGAAATGGAAATAAAAATGTAATAATAGCTGGAATAAGTATTGCTTCATTAGCAGTTATAGCTGTAGGTATAGTTATAATTAAGAAAAAAATATTATAATAAAATTAAAAAAGTTGTTTACTAATTTTAGTAAGCAACTTTTTTACAGCCATATTTATTATAATTAGAATTTTTTTTAGACTAGTTGCAGAATAATGGTTTAGCAAAAATTAGTATAAGAAAACATTGAACTATAATTTTGAAATGTCAATTCCTCGGCTTATTACAAAATTTAAGAAATTCTAACTTATTTTCTGGCACCCTTCCGCTATTCGCGAACTCTTTCCAGAAAATTTCGTAAGAATTTCTAAAATTTTTCCATTCACATTCGTCATTGAATTTAAAAATTATAGTTCAATGTTTTCTTATACTAATTTTTGCTAAACCATTATTCTGCAACTAGTCTTTATAGAATATAACTTACATACATATTGCTTTTTTTGACAATATGTAATAAAATATATGAGAAAAAAGTTAATAAAAATAATAAACAAAAAATAATTATCAAAAATTGTAAAAAAGTTTTTTAATGTAAAAGACTAAAAAAGACAAAAACCACAAAGGACAAGTAGTAAAATAAGCATATAAAAAGAAGAGGTGGTAAGGATGTTTCAAAATATAAATGAAAACACAATAAAAATGGAAAGGAACTTAATTTTTAGCATATTTTCTAAAAAAAATATATTAGTATATATAATTTCATTTTTATTATCATTAGTAAGTATAAGTGAAGATTTTTCAATATTTAGTATTAGTATGTTAGGTGCATGTTTTGCATCATCAGTTCCTGCTTTAGGTGTAATAATAGTATCATTAATAGGAAATTTAATAAAATATGGAGTAGGTGGAGCTACAGCATATTTTATAACAACGCTAATTTTAACAATTACACTATTTATAGCAAAACCAATGTACAATGAAAGCGAAAGAAACGAAAAAATAAAAGTTGGAAAAAATGTTTTTATATCAGTTATTTTAATACAAATTATAAAATTTGCAATGTCAAGTTTTACTACATATGATGTACTATCAGGAATAATACTTTCAATAATGGCACTAATATTTTATAAAATATTTGTAAACTCAATAGTAGTATTACAAGATTTAAACATGAGAAAAGCATTTTCAATAGAAGAATTAGTAGGGGCAAGTTTATTACTTGCAATAGCTATTGGAGCATTTGGTAATGTAAACATATATGGAATACAAATAAAAAATGTATTAAGCATATTAATAGTAATGATATTAGGTTGGAAAAATGGAATATTAGTTGGTACAACAACTGGAGTAACAGTTGGCATAACATTAGGTATAATAACAGGTTCAGAGCCAATAATGATAGCAGCATATGCAATATCAGGAATGATAGCTGGAATTTTAAGTAGATTCGGCAAAATAGGAGTAGTAATTGGTTTTACATTAGGAAATATAATATTAGCATATGTTTCTAATGGTTACACAGTAGAATTAATACACTTTAAAGAAATACTAATAGCATCTATTGGATTACTTGCAATACCAAACAATTTCAAAATAAATTTAGAAGAATTTATTGGTAACGAAAAATTTTTACCAATAACATCAGATAAAACACTAAATAAAAGTAAAGAAGTAGCAGAAAACCTAAACCAAGTTTCAGAAGCAATACAAGAAATGGCAAGTACATACAAACAAGAAGAAAACAAAGAATTAGAGCAACCAGAAAATGAGACAAACAAGCAAATTTTTATAACAGAATTACTAAACAATTTAGAGCCATACAAAACAAATATCTTATATGAAGATATTGCAAATGTAAATGGACCTATAATAGAAAAAATATTTCAAACACTATTAGAAAAGCAAGAAATAAATAGAGAAACACTTTTGAAAATATTTGCAGAATGTAATAGCTATATTGTTGGCTTTAATGATAAAGAAATAAGCAATTACCTAGAAGAAAATATAGCACAAATGGTTAGAACAATAAATACATCATATAAAGTAAGCAAATCTGATTTTATTTGGAGAAAAAAAGTAGAAGAAAACAATAAAAACATGGGTAAACAATTAAATCAGGTTTCCAGAGCAATTAAAAAAATGGCAAAAGGAATAGAAGAAGAAATTGAAAATGAATCACAATATGAAAAAGAAAAATCTGAAATAATGGAACTTATCAAACAAAAATCAATAAAAATTGAAGACCTAACAATAAAAAAATCTGGAAGATATATAATAGAAGTATATTTAAAAAATGTAATTGAACCAGAAGAAATAAACACAATAGAAAAATTATTAACAAAAACATTAAAAGAAAAAATAGTTTTAAATGGAGACACAAGCATAGGAAGAAAGCTAAACTTTTTATCAGATGATAAATTCGAAATGTCTATTGCTACATCAGATATGACAAAAAGTAAAAGCGAAGTTTCAGGTGATAGCATTTTAAATATTAGATTAAAAGACGGAAAATATTTAGTAGCTCTTAGTGATGGAATGGGAACAGGAAAACTAGCAAAAGAAAGTAGTATGCAAGTATTAAGAATGTTAGAAAATTTATTATTGTCAGGGTTTGACAAAGAAATATCAATAGATCTAATAAATACAGCATTAATGAATCAAAGCAAAGAAATATTTGCAACAATGGACATTGCTATTGTTGATTTATACGAAGGAAATATTGAATTTATAAAAAGCGGAGCTTGTCCAACTTACATAAAAAACAAGAAAAATGTTCAAATAATAAAAGCAGAATCATTACCAACAGGAATAGTAGGAGAACACAATATTCAAACACTAGATAAAGACATAGCTTCAGGAGATATTATGGTTATGTGTTCAGACGGAATTTTAGATGCAAATATTGAATACAAAAATAAAGAACTATGGGTTAAATATGTTTTAGAAGATATAGAAACAACAAATACTAAAAAAGTATCAAGTTTATTAATAAATGAAGCAATAGACAACAATTTTGGCGTAGTAAAAGATGATATGAGTGTAATTGCATGTAAATTTATAAAAAAATAAATAATTTAATATGCACAAAAAGGAGGAAACATAATGGGAAGAGCAAATAGAGGAAGAAGGTATGAAGAACCAAAACTAAATATGAAAAAAGTTTTTGCAGTAATTATAGCATTTGTAGTTGTAATAATGGTTATATTTGTAATAAAAGGAATACTAAGTAAAAACAAAGAACAAGGCAAAATTACGAGTAAAGATTACTTTGCAGCATATAAAGACGAAAAATGGGGAGTAATTGACCAAAATGGAGATATAGTCATAGATCCATCTTATAAAGAAGCAATTACAATACCAAACAGCAAAAAAGATGTTTTCCTATGTGTGTATGATGTAAATTATGAAACAGGAGAATATAAAACAAAAGCATTAAATTCTAAAAATGAAGAAATATTTACACAATATGATAAAATTGAAGCAATACAAAATTCAGACGAAAACAACAATTTATGGAACGAAGAAAATGTATTAAAAGTAAAAAAAGACGACAAATATGGAATAATAGATTTAACAGGAAAAGAATTATCTCAAATAAAATATGAAGAAATTACTGCTGTTCCAGGAATAAAAAATGCATTAAAAGTAAAAGAAAACGAGAAATGGGGCATAATAGATAATCAAGGAAAAATTATAGTACAAACAAATTATGAAGACATAATAAATCTTGGAAAAGACAATAAATCTGGATTTATTGTAAAAGGACAAGACGGAAAATTTGGAATTATAGACTATTCAAACCAAACCGTATTAGAAACAAAATATGACGAAATAGCAAAAGTTTATGGAAATGATATGTATGTTGTAAAAAAAGATGGCAAACAAGTTTTAATAAAACAAGATGGAACAGAAATTTTAAGCCAAGGATTTGACAATATAACAGAAATATTAAAAAACAGTGAAAATGGCATAATCTTCATGAAAAATGGAAAATATGGTGTTATGAAAATAACTGGGGAAATTAAAATAAACCCAGAATATCAATACTTAAAAGAATCAAAAACAGGAGTTTTCATTGCAAACAAAGACGGAAAATATGGAATAATAGACATAAACAACAATATAAAAGTAGACTTTAAATATACCACAATAACATATAACGAAAAAGCAGATATATATATTGCAGAAGACAACGAATTTAATAACGAAATAATAGACAATCAATATGAAGTAAGATTATCTGGAATTTTAGTAGATATGAATGATGAAAAAGGCTATATAAAAATAAGACAAGAAAATGAATATAAATATTACAATTATAAATTTGCAGAAGAAAGTGAAAAAGATATAAACTCTAATAATACATTATATTTGAGCAAAAAAGACGGGAAATATGGCTTTGTAGACAAAAATGGAAAAGTTATAGTAGACTACATTTACGATGATGCAGTAGAACAAAACTCATTTGGATTTTCCGCAGTAAAAAAAGACGGAAAATGGGGAAGCATTGATAAAAACGGTAATATTGTACAAGAACCAACATATGAATTAGACGATTATTTAAAAATAGATTTCATTGGAAGATGGCACTATGGAAAAGACATAAATATGAACTATTACAATCAAATGTAATTATAAAAATATGCTAACAAATGAAGAAAGGAATGAAACAGAAATGGAACTAAAGACAAATTATCAATACACATATTTTATATATCCTTTTGTAATAAACGAAGGAAAATATCAAAAATATCTTTTAAAATTATTAAAAGATAAAAAATGCAAATTAAAAGTATTTCAAAAAGAAAAAGATATAAGAATGTACAAATATTTTTTACCAAAAATAAAAGAATTCTTGTTTTCTAGTTTTACATTTGATAAAAATAAATTAAACAATTTAGACGAATTACCAGTAGAAACAAGAGCAGCAATTTTAAGCAAATATGCTTGCAATATATTTGAATATGAACTAAAAAAAGACATTCAAGGAAAAATTGGTGAAAAAAACGGGATATTTTTTAACATACAAAACATACAAATAATTTGTTTTAATACAGGAATTTGTTTTTTAGCAATAAAAACAAACCTAGAAGACTATAAAGACTTTTCAAACATTTTAAACTTTAACTACAAATTTAGAGACATAAATAACGAAGTAGCAGACTTAAACACATATGACAATATTAGAATTCAAACAGACAGTTTTTCAGACATAGAAACATTTAAAGAATTTATATATAATATTACTGGTTCAAATATAGAAGCAACAAAACTTAATTTAGATACAGAAAGATTTTTAACATATTCATATGTATGTATTGACGAAGCAAGTTGGAACCTAACAAACAATTTTGAAAATATAAAAGAACAATATTTAAAATATGTAAATATATATCCAGCTGATAGCATAAAAAAAATAGAATATAACGAATCAGAAACATTTTCTAAATGGAAATATGCAAAACTCGGCTTATCTAAACTAGGAATAATGCTTTTTGCATCTAGTGCAGATATGAATAACTATACAATTTTACCAGAAGAATATGAAGGACAATATTTTTATACATATATTTTAAATTTATATAAAAAAATATACTTAAAAAAAATAAATACAGAATTTAAAAATCCAAACAAAGTAAAAATAGCAAGAAAAAGATTTATAGAATTTACTAAAAACCTATGGATTCAAGAAATAACAGAAGATGAAACAGGTACAATCTTAAGTCATAAATTACAAGAAGTATTTGAACTAGACAAATTATATACAGAAACAAAAATGAAATATGACACACTATACAAAGAACTTAACATAGAAAAAGATAGAAAAATAACAATATTTATAGCTGTAACATTAGTAATTTCATTAATATTTAATATACTAAATTTTATAGAATTAGGGAAAAGTTAAATAAAAAATTACATTTTGTCATTTTGATAAATATAATAAAGAAAGGCAAAAAAATGAATGTAAATTGTGGAATAGATATAATAGAAATAGATAGAATTAAAGAAAGCATAGAAACTTTAGAAGACAAATTCACACAAAGAATATACACCAAAAAAGAAATAGAATATTGTGAATCTAAAAAAAATCAAAAATATCAACATTATGCAGCAAGATTTGCTGCTAAAGAAGCAATGTTCAAAGCAATAGCAAATCAATTAAATGACAAATATTCAATAAGTTGGAAAGATATAGAAGTAGAAAACGACAAAAACGGAAAACCAGTTGTAAAAATTATAAATGAAGAAATAGCAAAAAAGCTTAAAAATATAAAAAGCATAGATTTAAGTATTTCACACTGTAGAAATTATGCTGTTGCAAATGTTGTAGTACTTACATAAGAACTAAGAAAGGAATTATGGGTTAATAAAAATGAAATTTTTTGATAGTCATGCACATTTAGATGATGAAAAATTTAATGAAGACAGAGACGAAATAATACAACAAATAAAAAAATTTGGAATAGAAAATTTTATTTCAGCAGGTTATAGCTTAGAAGCTTCAAAAAAAGGTTTAGAACTTGCAAAAAAATATGATTTTATATACACAACTAGTGGAATTTCCCCAAATGATATTCCACAAACTGAAGAAGAAATGTGGAAAACTCTAAGTGAAATAAAAGAAATAGCAAAAACAAGTTCTAAAGTAGTTGCAATAGGTGAAATTGGTTTAGACTACTATTGGAATAAAGAAAATAAAGATATTCAAAAACAAGTATTTATAGAACAAATAAAAATAGCTAATGAATTAAAATTGCCAATAGTTATACATACAAGAGAAGCAATAATGGATACAATACAAATATTAAAACAAAACCCTGTAGAAAAAAAGGGAGTATTTCATTGTTGTCCATTAAATAGAGAACTAGTAAAAGAAGCATTAAAACTTGGATTTTATATTTCATTTGCTGGACCAATAACATTCAAAAATTCTAAAAATGCAAAAGAAATAGTAAATATGGTTCCATTAGAAAAAATGTTAATTGAAACAGACAGTCCTTATTTGTCACCAGAACCTTTAAGAGGAAAAAGAAATGATCCTCGAAATGTAAAATATATTGCAGAAAAAATAGCAGAATATAAAGAAATGAAAATTGAAGAAATAGCACAAATAACAATGAATAATGCAAAAAAAATATTTATATTATAGGAGTTTTAAAAAGCTTCCTATAATATAAATATGCTGTACGAAAATTTTAAAAAATAAATTTTCATATAAATAGGTTATATTTTTATCTTAAATTTTTTAATGCTTCAATTCTATCAGCTGTACTTGGATGTGTAGACCAAATATTTGAAGTTTTTTTCTTTCCCTCTTTAGTATTTTTTTTAAAAGGATTAATAATATACATATTTGCTGTAGCACTATTAGCAGTTTCTAATTGATTAGGGTCATTTTCTAATTTCTCCAAAGCAGATATTAAACCATCTGGATTACGTGTAAATTCAACAGCAGTACTATCTGCTAAAAATTCTCTTTTTCTTGATAAAGCAAGTTGCATTAAAGAACCAAAAATAGGAGATAATATTAAAAAAATTAAACCTAAAACCATAAGAAAACCATTGCCTTTATTATCATTATCTCTGTCATCTAAACCGCCCCAAAATAACGCTCTAGAAAACATATCAGAAAGCATAACTATAAAACCAACCATAACAGAAACCACACAAGATAATCTTATGTCATAATTTTTAATATGGCTTAATTCATGAGCAATAACTCCTTCTAATTCATAATAATTAAGCTTTTCTAATAAACCAGTTGTTACACAAATTACAGCATTTTCAGGATTTCTACCAGTTGCAAAAGCATTTGGTTGTAAATCATCTACAACATATAATTTAGGTTTAGTAGTTAAACCAGAAGACACCATTAATGCATCTAAAATATTAACCAGTTTTAAGTCTTCTTCTCTTGTAGCAGGTCTTGCTTTACTCATAGACAAAACAATTTTATCACTATAATAATAAGACCCCCAAGCAGAAGCTATAGAAAAGGTTAAAGCTATAAAAATTGATAATGTTCCTAGTTCTAGTGCATGACATATATAGTATATTATTAATGTTATAACAATTGTAAATATTGTAACTATAATTCCAGACTCAATTTTATTTCTTTTTATACTTTCAAACATATTATTCCTCCGAATAGCAGTATTATTTTGTGTTAAAATCAACTTTAATATTTTTTCTAGCTTCATCGCTTTCAGCTTTAAATAGCTCTCTTGGTGTGAAATTAAACATGTTAGCAATGATATTAGAAGGGAACATTTGTAATTTAGTATTATAAAAAGTAACGCTATCATTATAAAATTGTCTAGAAAATGAAATTTTATTTTCAGTGTTTCTTAATTCTTCAGATAATTCAGAAAAATTTTGATTTGCCTTTAATTCTGGATAATTTTCAGAAACAGCCATAATTGTTTTTAAAGCTGTAGATAATTGATTATCAATATCAGCTTTTTCAGAGATATTTTGTGTGTTTGCCCAAGAAGTTCTAAGTTCAGTTATTTTTTCAAATGTTTCTTTTTCATGATTCATATAACCTTTAACTGTTTCAACAAAATTTGGTATTAAATCAAATCTTCTTTGCAATTGTACGTCTATTTGACTCCATGCATTGTCTACTTTTATTTTAGATTGAACTAAACTGTTGTACATACCAATTATTGCTAATATAATAATAACTACAATTATTAATATAATCCATCCCATATTTTTTTCCTCCTTACTTAATATATTATATACATTTTAATATATCATATTAATGTTTTTAATACAACAAAATTAAATAAATTAACAGGATTTATAAAAAAACACAGTATATACTTTCTATGAAGTATATACTGTGTCAGCGTGGGGTGTACAAGAATCTGTTATAATTTTTTATATCAGATTTATATTATCCCCATTTTTCACTGCAATTTCAACGATTACAGTATGTAGAGTGTGGCAAAATCACACTTACTTGTCATTTTCCCCATATTTTGGATAAATATATGGGGTACCATCTGAGTGTAACAACTCTGTAAAAATGTAGCTATCTTGAGTGTGACTAAGGATGTATTCTATACCCGTTCTCTTATCATACACGATATCATAATTTGGCCAATTTGAGATTCTAATGAATCGATACTCGGCACCTGTTATGATGTTAGAGTCTTGATCAGTCTCGGAATAATAATCCGTTTCGTCACAAGCCGATAGAAAAATAATCAATAGTGCAGAAATAATTAAACAAATCAGTGTTTTCATAAATTTCATGTTGTTTTCCTTTTCCTTTCTATAATCTGGCTACAAGTGCCAGAAAGACAAACGATGGATTACTTCCTTTTTTGTATTTTTAAAATTTACCACACCTTTCTTTTTGTGTATGTACATAATATAGAATTATATGTACATCTATCAAAAATTTACATAATTTATTATAATACATATTTACTTTAATGTCAAATAAAAAACAGTAATGAGGAGTAAATTTTTTCATTCACTATTTCTCATTGAATTTTAAAATTATATTTTCAATGTTTTCTAAACATAATCTAGTAATAATTTAAAAAACATTGAATATAATAATAGTACAGGTTTGAAACATATGGAAAATAAATACAATCGAGCAAAAACAAGTATGCCTAGGACAATAGGGAAGTTATTCAAAATTTGACAAAAAAGAAAAAAAATAGTATAATAACTTTGTTGCCAAAAAGGAGGTAATTATTTATATGAAAAAAGAAGAAAAAGCTTCAATTTCTATAATGAAAATAATCTGCATAACTATTATCCTAATATTAATCTCAGGAATAGGAGTTATGGCAGTAAAAACAAATTTAAACGATGTTAAAATAGAACTACAAAATGGATATGAAATGACAGTATTAACATCAAAAACAAAAGTATCAGAAATATTAAAAGAAAACAATATAATCTTAGAAGAAAACCAAAAAACAGTACCAGATTCTGAAAGTGAAATAACAGCAGGGCAAACAATAAAAATCACAGACAAAACATATAACGAAGTTCAAATAGCAAAAATATCTGAAGAAGGTGTAGAAACAACATTAAACCAATTACTAGAAAATTATGCACCAATCACAGAAAAAATAGTAGTAGAACAAGTAGCAATACCATATGAAACAATTACAAAAAATACTATATCAGACACATCAAACACAACAAACAAAGTGTTACAAGAAGGAAAAGACGGAATAAAAGAAATAACATACAAAGTAAAATATCAAAACGAAGTAGAAATTGAAAAAACAGTTATATCTGAAGTTGTTTTAGAAGAACCAGTAAACAAAATAGTGCAAGTTAAAAAAATTGCATCATCAAGAAGTAGTTCATTACCAAGAACATCTATAACATCTTCACTATCACAAACAGGAGCAACAACATATAAAGTTACAGCATATTGCCCATGCAGTAAATGTTGTGGAAAAGCAACTGGAAGAACATCATCTGGAACAATAGCAACACCAGGCAGAACAATTGCAGCTTCTAGTAAATTCGCTTATGGAACAAAACTAAACATTGGTGGACACACATATACAGTAGAAGATAGAGGCGGAGCAGTAAATGGCAATAAAATTGATATATTTGTTAGATCACATGCAGAAGCTTTACAATGGGGAGTTAGATATTTACCAGTTAGCGTGGTACAATAAAAAATTAAGAGTTGCAGTTGTAACTCTTTTTTTGATATAATAGAACAAAAGCGGACATTAATAACTTTTGTTGCTTTGTTTTAGGAGGAAAAAATGAAACTTATATCTTGGAATGTTAATGGAATAAGAGCTTGCGTAAATAAAGGATTTAAAAACTTTTTTGAAAATATTGATGCAGACATTTTTTGCATTCAAGAAACAAAATGTCAACCAGAACAAATAAACTTAGAATTTAAAGGGTATAAAAGCTATTGGAATAGTGCAGAAAGAAAAGGATACTCTGGAACAGCAATATTTACTAAAAAAGAACCCATAAGCATTAAATATGGAATTGGTATGGACGAGCATGACAAAGAGGGAAGAGTAATAACATTAGAATTTGAAAAAAATTATGTAGTTACAATATACACTCCAAATTCAAAAAGGGAGCTTGAAAGATTAGAATATAGGCAAATATGGGAAGATGAAATAAGAAAATATTTAACAAAATTAAACAAAAAAAAGCCAGTAATAATGTGTGGAGACTTAAATGTTGCACATGAGGAAATCGATTTAAAAAATCCCAAAACAAATCATAAAAATGCGGGATTTACAGATGAAGAAAGAAACAAAATGACACAACTATTAAATGCAGGATTTACAGACACTTTTAGATATTTATATCCAGAAAAAACGGAATCATATACATGGTGGTCATATATGGGAAAAGCAAGAGAAAAAAATGTTGGTTGGAGAATTGACTATTTTATAGTATCTGATAAAATAAAAAATGAAATAAAAAATGCAACAATATATAATGAAATTTTAGGTAGTGACCATTGCCCAATAGGATTAGAAATATTTTAAATAGAAAGAAGATGATAAAATGAATGAAATAAAAAACCATGGAAAAAAGTGGATATACTGGTTTTCACTTATGGTAGCAACAATAATTGTATATAAAGCATTAGATAATTTTTCAAGTATTATGGGAGTTCTAAATACTTTTTTTGAGATAATAACACCATTTTTTGCAGGAATATTTATTGCATATTTAATATATATGCCATGTAAAAAAATAGAAGAAGCATATAAAAAATCAAAGTTAAAAATTCTCTCAAAAAGAGCAAGATCATTAAGTATATTTTCAGTATATTTAATAATTATGTTATTAATAATTATTTTAATAAACTTTATATTACCAGTTGTTTTAGAAAGCATAGTTGATTTAATAAATAATGTACCACGGATATTATGAAAAAATAATGCAAAAATATAATTCTTTACCAGAAGACTCAATAATAAAGGTACAAATAGTAAATGAAGCTGTGAAAACAATACAACAAATAGATATAAAACAGTATTTAAGCATTGAAAAAATATTTGATTATATATCAGGAGCAATAAATGCTGTAACAAGTATATTTAATGTATTTGTAGCAGTCATTGTTTCCATTTATATATTATCAGGTAGAGATACAATATTTAAATTTGCTAGAAAATTAGCAGAAGCAATTTTTAAAGAAAAAACATATAAAAATGTTGGAAAATATTTTAATAATTCAAACGAAATATTTTTTAAATTTATAGCAAGTCAATTTTTAGACGCAGTTATTGTTGGAATTTTAGTTACAATAGCATTATCAATAATGAAAGTAAAATATGCACCATTATTAGGATTCTTTATAGGACTATTTAATATGATTCCATATATAGGAGCTATTATAGCAGTTGGATTATCAGCAATAATAACAATAATTACAGGAGGAATAAACCAAGCAATATGGATGCTAATTATAACAATTTTATTACAACAAATAGACGCAAATATAATTAACCCTAAAATAATAGGACAATCATTGAGAATAAGCCCATTACTTGTAATTTTTGCAATAACAGTAGGTGGGGCATATTTTGGAATATTGGGTATGTTTTTAGCTGTTCCAGCAATTGCAGTTATAAGAATTATTGTTGAAGATTATGTAGATTATAAAATAATTGCAAAAAGAAGAAAACAAAGAGATTTAAAAAGAACTGAAAGAATTTTAAATGAGGCAAAATAAAATTTTAAATACCAACGTAGAATTTTCCTAGCATAGAATAAAAGCGGACATTAATAATATTAGTACTTATTATTAATGTCCGCTTTTATTCTTGCTTAATTTGAGTTTTCGACAAAAAGAAGAAAACTCAAAGGGCTAATGGTTGTAGCTTTTATGGTGTGAAAAATTTAGCTAAATAAATATTGAATTCCACCATTAGCAGCAACTGTAATACACCCAGCAACTATAACACCTAAAATAATTGGAGGTACAGCTTTTTTTGGTGGCATGTCTAAAAAATTAGCAATTAAAGATCCAACCCATGCACCAGTAGTTGGAATAGGAACTGCTACAAAAAGAAATAATCCTAGAGCAGTATAGTTTTGCAATTTTTCACTTTCAGCAATTTTTTTGGTTGCTTTTTCAGAAGCCCAGTCTATAATTTTTTTGAAAAATTTCCATCTACCAAAAAAATCAAACAATGGTCTTATATATTTAACAATAAAATATACAGGAATAATATTTCCTATTAAACCACAAATAAAAGCTTGAAGTGGTGTTAAACCAAAAGCATATTGTGCAATTATAGCAGCATACCTTAGCTCAATAATAGGAGTTGCACCAAGTATTAATGTAAATAAATATTTTAATATAAGTGGTAAACTTTGCATTTTTAGTCCTCTTTCTTAATTTATGTATGAATTTTATCATATCCATTTTAAAAAATCAATGATTACGGAAAATTTCTGAACTGTTAGTAGATTTTTGAACTGTTAGTAAATATATTTACAATCACTCATAAAAATGATAAAATAAACGAGTAATTATAAAGAAAGAACGTTTGTATTTTAGGGAGATAAATAATGAATAAAGAAATTTTAGACATAGAAAAATTTAATATAATTAGTGATGAAGAAAATTATTATTTCTTTAGAGCATTAAATATGGCAGATAATAGAGACATTGAACAAGGAATAACTATGTCTTCAAATGGAAAAATAGAGCAAATTAGAACAGATAGAGAAAGATATGAAGGAAAAACAAAATATACAGAAAATTCAAAATTAACACTTGAAGAAATATATGATCATATAAAAATACATTATAGAAAAGATACAAATTGCATATCTTTGGCAAGTAACGCTAACATTACTATAAATTATGGAAGAGGTTCATATAAAGATACATATGTAATGATAAAAATTCCCAAAAAAGAATTTGGAGAACAAACAGTTGAAGCAGGACAATATATGCTACAAGAATTATATGCTAGAATAGAACAAGCATTAGAAGAACTACCAGAAGAATTAAAAAGTAAAATATTAGATATATTTTCAAACATAGACAAGGCCAGTGAAATAAAGCAATTACAAGAAATAATTACCAAAAGATATACTGCTAAAAAAGAAGAAGTAAACCCAAGTAAAGCACATCTAAGAAAAGGTATTAAATACAGTTCACCAAAATCAAGAATTAGTAGTTATCAAGCTCTAAATGAAGAACAATTATTAGAAGTAAATAAAGTATATGCAAAACTTGCAGTATTAGAAAATGAAGAAATTTTAAAACATGTAATACCACATTCTTCAAATTCGAAATTAAGAGAAACAATAGGAAATGCATTTTCATCTACAGAAATAATACATTATGGAGAAATAAAACAAAATGAAATAATTGAAGTTCAAAAAGAGGTAATTGATTTATTTGCTTTAATACAACAAATAGATGGAATCGATAAAAGTAAAGTAGAAGAAATCAAAAGAGCGTTATTAGATGCAGTACAAAAAGGTAAAGAAATTCCTGAAATATCAGAAATTGATTTTGGACTAAAAGATAATGTATCAATAGAGGAAATTTATGAATTAACAGATGGAACAGTTGAATATGGTAAAGCAAATTCTATTGTAAAAAATATGTTTTATTTAAGCAAAGCAAGACAAAATGCAATAAAACTATCAGAATGTTTAAAACAAATATTAGGGAATGATTCTAAATTTAATGAAACGATAGAATATATAAAAGAAAATGGATTTAGAATAGAACCAGAAATAATATCAAGAAAAAGTGGAAAAGGAGTTAAATTAAGTGAGTCTGTTAATTTAAATTTATCAAAAGATGAACAAATATTAGCAGACGAAATAAAAAAACTATCATCAGAAGAACTTGAAAATATTTTAAAAAATGGTGGATTTTCAGATGTTCAAGGAATTATAAGCAAAGTATATGGAAATACAAAAGAAAATAAACAAATAGATAAATCAAGATATTATGCAGAAGCAATAATATCACAATATGATTGGACTCAAATAGGAATAGAAGAATTTAAAATTTACGAAAGAAATGAACTAATCAAAAGATTACAAGATAAAAATTGTGTAGACATATATGAAAATTTAAAACGATCAGGAGTTGATACCAAACAAATACCGACAATTTTATTGAATATTGCTACAAGGCAAGGATTTTATGAAGAATATGAAAAAGGTAATTTAGAACAATTATTAAACACAAGAAAAGATGTATTACAAAACAATATTAATATAGAATTGGTTGAAAGATTTTTAGGATATTATGATGTAGAAAATACAGAAATACGATTGAAAGATTATCAACAAAGAGCTTATGATAATGTAAATAAAATATTTGAAGACCATAAATTTGCACAAGTAATTTTACCTACAGGGGCTGGAAAGAGTTTTGTTGCCTTAGCGCAAATGCAAAAATATGTAAAAGAACACCCAAATGAAAAAATGCTGTATTTAGCACCACAAGATGAAATTTTAAATCAGATTAAAAAATATATTATAAAATATATACATGGAAAACAAGATACAGTTGGAAAAACAGAAGATGAAATAATTGCAGAAATATTTCCTAATATAACATTTGAAACATATTCAGGATTACTTGCCAAAAGAGGACAAGAAGTAATAAAAGAACAATATGGAATGATTGTATTAGACGAATTGCATAGAACAGGGGCTAAAGAATGGGAAGGAAAAATTGATGGATTATTAGATAATCAAAATGAAGATGTAAAAGTATTGGGAATAACAGCTACACCTGTAAGGGATGTTGATGGAAGAGACATGGCAGATGAAACAGCTAAAAAATTAGGATATACAGATGAAGAAGTAAAGCAAAGAAAACATCTAGCATCTAATATGACATTAGAAAATGCAATAAGAATGGGATATGTTGTAAACCCAAAACTTGTTTATTGTAAATATGATTTGATTTCATTAGGTAAAATGGATGAATTAAGAGCAAAAATTGATGATATTGAAGATGAATCTAAAAGAGCAGAAGAATTTAAAAAATATAATGAATTAAGACAAAAAATAAATAGAGAAATAGATGCCGAAATAGGAGAAGAAGCAAGAAAACAGCTTGAAGAAGAAGCCAGAAAAAATCTTGATAGTGGAATTGGAAAAGAGGAAATATTAAGGCAGAACGTAAAAAAAGGTGGAAAATATATTGTATTTATTCCTGTAACAGATCAAGGCGAAATTGAAGATGAAGATGGAAACAGAATTGGAACAAAAACAGGTGAAGATAAAATACAGGCATATCAAGAATATCTGAGTAAAGTATTTGATGGAACAGATATTGTACCACAATTACATTCATTACTTGGAAGTTATAGTAAAGATAAAAACAAAGAAGAATTAGAGGCATTCGAATCAGATAATTCAGAAGAAACTAAATTTATGGTTGTAATGAACAAAGCAAATGAAGGACTACATATAGAAGGAGTAGATGGAATTATTTGGTTTAGAGCATTAGATGAAAATTCTAGAATTTTATATTTACAACAAATAGGAAGAGTCATATATGCTCTAGATGAAGATAACCCATTACCAGATGATAAAAGACCAGTAGTAATGGACTTAGCCAATAATACTTTAACAGTTAAAATAGAAAAAGAATTTGAAAATAGTGAACCAATAGATGATTTAGAAGCTTTAATAATTATAACAGATTGGATAAATGAACATGATGGAATGCTTCCAAATAGAGATAGTTCAAATAAACAAGAACAACATTATTATGCAGTATTAAGAAAAATACAAAGTAAATATAGTAAATATTTAGATGGATTTGATGAATATCCACAATTAGATGATGAAGAAAAAAATAGAATACAAGAAATTATTAATCTAGCAAGCGAAATCGATTTATGGGACATAGACTTTCCTCCAATTACAAAAACAAGAAAAAGTAAATATGAATTTAACCCATTTGAAGTTGAGGGTGTATTAAGAGACTATATTGAATTAGATAATGAGATTAATGAGAGAGAAAAAGAAAGTGCAATGGCAACATTTGTAAGAGTATGTGAAGCACTAGCAAAACAAGGGGTAGAGTTGAATGAAATTACATATATAAGACGAGAAAATCGTAAAATAATTTACAAGACATTAGCAGATATAAAAGAAGAATGCCATATAGATATGGATAAAGTAATGGAAGAAGCAGGAGTGACGTTAGATTATCCATTTGGAAGTCAAAAAAATTATGCAGTGAAATTGTTGAAAAAAGCCAGCAAAGGTATGCGTGATGAAGAAACTATAAAATTGTTGGAAAGATTAATAGAATTAAGAG
>CAKPHJ010000004.1 GCA_934157205.1 uncultured Clostridia bacterium | reverse complement strand
ATCACTCATATTGATTTTCTTTTTAATTATTTTAATCATATCACATCACACCTTTCTTTGCAATAACGCACAAAAAAATCAATCTTTTCAGATTGATTTAATCATTAACGTCACATTGGTGCGACGATTTTATCTTATGGAGCGGGTAGCGAGAATCGAACTCGCGCGACCAGGTCGGAAGCATGGCATTCTACCACTAAATTATACCCGCATATACAATAGTACCAAAATAAATTGATATTGGTGGAGATGAGGAGAGTCGAACTCCTGTCCATAATACCTTCCAAATAAATATCTACAAGTTTAGTTTATCTATTAAAATTCATTATAAATTCACCGATAAACAGGTTAAAATATAATATAGCTTTTAAAAATACCAGCTATTTCAAAAGCAAAAATAGCCTTGTTTCCTACTAATTATGAGATCTTCAAAAAATGAGTAGGGCATTTATTGAAAACCTAGCTACACTTAGGCAGCTAATGCTAATTCTTCGTTATCAGCGTTTGTTTTTAATTTTGCTTTTTTTAAGTGGCCAAAGCAACCATCCACTACTTGCAATTTATTTTTCTAGTAATATGTCGAAACCATTACATCCCCAAGTACAATATATATTATACTATTTTTATTGTTAATTATCAATAGAAATAGTATAATATTATAATAAAACCATTATTGGTAATATAAAATATAAATGAGAATAGTAACTACATATATTTACATTTTACATAAAACTATTATCTAGTTGTGATGATGGTAAATGTATTTCTAAACCATTAAGATAGTTTAATATTCCACTATCTGTAATAAAGTTAAATTTTATTATATAGCTAGATAACATTTGATATTTTTTGCCAAATTTTTTATTTATTTGATTAATTCCATATTTTCCGATCTCCTATAATAGGTAGTCCAAGATATGCTAAGTGAGCACGTATTTGGTGTGTTTTGCCTGTTTCAATTTGTACATCTAAAAGAGAAGTATTATCACTATTTTGTTTTAACAAAGTATATGTTGTGATTATTTTTTTATACCCTTTTTTATATGAAGAAGATATATATGATTGAGATTTTTTTCTATCTTTAAAAAGATAAGCTTCACATTTTTGAAATTTATTTTTAGGTATTCCATAAACTAGAGCTAAATAATGTTTTTCAATTTCATGGTTTTTAAATTTTTCATACAATATATTTAATGCTTCATTGTTTTTGGCATATAAAACTAGTCCTGTTGTATTTCTATCTAGTCTGTGACATGGCATAGGAGAAGTTAAAGGATATTTTTTTTGTATATATGAACTTAAACTATTTTCTCCAGTAACTTCAATATTGTATGGTTTATTAATCACTAAAATATTTTTATCTTCAAATATTATTTTTGGTTCAATAAAGTTATTTAGAAGTTTATCAGCTATAAATACTTGTATTTCATCATTTTCATAAATAATAGTATTTTCATGTATTCTTTTACCATTTATTTTAATATCTTTTTTTCTTAAGGTTTGATAATATAAATTTTTAGATAGATTTGGAATATTATCAAATAAAAACGTATCTAATTTTTTTTCATTATATTTTTTATTAACTATAAATTTTTTCATAACATTTGTATTATAGCAGGAATAAATAAAAAAATCAATGAATATATTATATAAGTCTATGGTTAGACTATGTGAATATTGTGTGAAAAAAAACAAAAAACTATTGACATTTTATTAAAAAGGGTATAAATTATTAGCAGTCACAAAGAAAGAGTGCTAATAATAAAGGAGGTATATAAAATGATAAAACCATTAGGAAGTAGAGTATTAATAAAAATGAAGGAAGGCGAAGAAACAACAAAAAGTGGAATAATTTTAGCAAGTGGAGCACAAGAAAAGCCACAAATTGCTGAAGTTGTTGAAGTTGGCCCTGGAGATATAATAGAAGGAAAAAATGAAAAAATGAATGTAAAAAAAGGAGATAACATAATAGTAAGCAAATATTCTGGAACAGAAGTTAAATACGAAGGAACAGAATACATAATAGTAAAACAAGATGATATTTTGGCAATAGTTGAATAAAAAATATGTGTTTATAGGTAAAACCAAGTTAAAAACCTAAATATATTTATAAGGAATGATTTAAATGGCAAAAGTCATAAAATTTGGAGAAGATGCAAGAAAATCTTTATTAGAAGGAGTAAATAAATTAGCAGATACAGTTAAAGTTACATTAGGCCCAAAAGGTAGAAATGTAGTTTTAGATAAAAGTTTTGGAGCACCATTAATTACAAATGATGGTGTAACAATTGCAAAAGAAATTGAACTTGAAGACAAATTTGAAAATATGGGTGCAAGACTTGTAAAAGAAGTTTCAACAAAAACAAATGATGTAGCTGGTGATGGTACAACTACAGCAACAGTTTTAGCACAAAGTATGATAAAAGAAGGTGTAAAAAATGTTGCAGCTGGAGCAGATCCAATGGCTATAAAAAGAGGTATGGACAAAGCAGTAAATACAGCAGTAGAAGAATTGAAAAAAATAAGTTCAGAAGTTAATGGAAAAGATGATATAGCTAGAGTTGCAAGTATATCTGCAAATAATGAAGAAATAGGAAATTTAATTGCAGAAGCAATGGAAAAAGTATCTAAAGATGGTGTTATAACAATAGAAGAATCTAAAACATCAAATACAGAATTAAATGTAGTAGAAGGAATGCAATTTGATAAAGGTTATTTATCACCATATATGGCAACAGATACAGAAAAAATGGAAGCTGTTTTAGATAATCCATATATTTTATTAACAGACAAAAAAATAAGCAATATTCAAGAAATATTACCATTATTAGAATCTATAATGCAAGAATCTGGAAAACTTTTAATTGTATGTGATGACATGGAAGGAGAAGCTTTATCAACTTTAATACTAAATAAATTAAGAGGAGTATTAAATGTTGTAGCAGTTAAAGCACCAGGATTTGGAGATAAAAGAAAAGCTATGCTACAAGATATTGCGATTTTAACAGGTGCAGAAGTAATTACATCAGATTTAGGATTAGAATTAAAAGATACAACAATAGCACAATTAGGAAAAGCAAAACAAGTAAAAGTTCAAAAAGAAAATACAATAATAGTAGATGGTGCAGGAGACAAACAACAAATAGCAGATAGAGTTGGACAAATAAAAGCTCAAATAACAGAAACAAAAAGTGAATATGATAAAGAACAACTACAAGAAAGATTAGCTAAAATAGCTGGAGGAGTTGCAGTAATAGGAGTTGGAGCTGCTACTGAAGTAGAAATGAAAGATAAAAAATTAAGAATAGAAGATGCTTTATCTGCAACAAAAGCAGCAGTTGAAGAAGGAATAGTAGCTGGTGGAGGTACAGCACTTGTAAATGTTATACCTAATGTAGAAAAACTAGTAGAATCTCTTGAAGGTGGAGAAAAATTAGGTGCAAAAATAGTTTTAACAGCATTGGAAGAACCAGTAAAACAAATAGCTAGAAATGCTGGATTAGAACCTGCAGTTATAGTAGACAATGTAAAAAAATCAGAAGTAGGAGTTGGATTTGATGCTTCAAAAGAAGAATATGTTGATATGAAAAAAGCAGGAATAGTCGATCCTACAAAAGTTACAAGAAGTGCATTACAAAATGCTGCATCAATTGCATCAATGGTACTTACAACAGAAAGTTTAGTAACAGATATACCAGAAAATAAAAATTGTAATTGTGGCGGTCATGATGCTGGTATGGCTGGCGGAATGGAAGGAATGTACTAATACAAAAAATGTGTGTAAAATAAATAAAAAAATAACCACTTGTCTTATTGCAAACAATGTGGTTATTTTTTGTTCTTTTAATTAGAATCTTTTAAATAAAACATTTTGTTTTTATTACAATTTTTAAAAATTATAATTGAAACATATATTAAAATAGTTAAAAGTGAAATAACAATGCAAACTTTATGGAGTTTTGTAGCATGATATTCTACATTAATATGTCCATTTATAGAAGAATCGACAGATAACTGAACTAAACCTTTGTCAGATTCAGAAACGTTTAAAATAATTTTTTCATTTGTATTAGTAGGAGTGTATGTTACTACATAACCTTTATAAAATAAATAGGGTAGTTCAAGTGTGGTATTATCTGAAATATTATTTATATCAAAATCTAAAATTCCATTTGTTTTTGTTTCATTTTCTATAGTGCAATTTCCAGATAACAATTTTACTTTATTGTCTCGTTCAATAATATAATCAATAGAATTTATAGCTTTTTGTGGCCAATATTCCAAAAATGAAGAATATCTACTAACTTGATTTTTAGGGTCTATAATTTCAGGTTCTTCGTAAAAAGCATTATCAGCAATTTTCATATCTAAATTTTGCACAAAAGTTAAGCTGTATAAACAAGATAAAATTGTTATAATAGAAAAAGCAAAACAGTTAAATTTAAATTCAAAATTAGATTTTTTAATATTTTTCTTTTCTTTAATTTTTAAAATTAAAAAGTCAATAAAATTAGAAATATTTATACCGCTTATAATAGAAAAGCTAAGTATTACAACAACTAACATTCTCCATGGGAATTGTATCATTAATAAAATGTCTGGCATAATAAACCATGGAAAAATAAAAGTAGACATGATAGTTGCAACAATTCCAATAATTAAGAAATATTTATAGTTTTTATTATTTTTATTTTGTTTGTATGTAAAAGGTGTAAGAAGTAATCCAAATAAAATAGGAATACCAATACAAAAATACATAGATGAATCAGCACCAGGGCTATTTTTAAATAATAGTTGTAATGGATTTAATGCATGACCCATTACAGACATATTGCTGTACATTTTTCCATATTTAAAAACTTCTAATTCTACACTTGACTTTTGTTCTAGAAGAGGAACTTCAAAAAACAAAACTGACAAAATAATTACAAGTGTTGAAATACAAAAATTTTTTAGGATTGTTTTGTCTTTCAATTTTTTTATATTAATTAAAACATAAATAAAACCTAATATAAATGTTAATAGTGTGCTAATATTGTGAGATAATACAAGACCTATTGTTCCTAAAACATATAAGTATGATTTTTTGGTTTCTCCATTTAGTAAATAATAAACACCTCTGAATATAATAGGTATAAAAATAAAACTTACCATTTCACCAACTGCAAGTCTAGTGTAAGCATTTAGTAGTCTATATGGAGCAATCATGTAAAAAATACTAGCTATTAATGAAGCTAAATTATTATTTGTTATAGTTTTTACAAGTTTATACATAGAAAAACCAGAACAAAGAAAAGTTATAAAAATAAATATTTTCATTGCGGTTACAACATTTCCCGTTAAAAATGCAAAAAATACATTAATAAGTGTTGAAACAGGTGGATAAAATAAATTCCATGCAAAGCCTAAATTATTTGAAAAACGAGAAACAATAAAAGGACTGTTTCCATTTGAAAGTTGCTCTAATGTGCCAATTGTACGTGAAATATGAAAATCACCATCATGACCTGTATGTATGCCAGATTGAAACAATGGAATACACATAACTAATGAAAATAAAAGAATAATAATGTAATTAATAAAATTTTTGTTTTTTAATTTTTTCATTTAAATTTCCTCTTTCTTTTATATAATTGTATAATTTTGGTGCCACTAGCAAGAATCGAACTTGCGACCTCCGGGTTACGAATCCGTTGCTCTACCAACTGAGCTATAATGGCAAATACTTACTTTTATTATAGGCAAATTATAATATGTAATTACTAAAAAATCAATATAGAATACTAAAAAAATAAAATGCAAAAAACTGTCGCATACAACTTGACGATTTTATGTAAATATAGTATAATACAATTGTAAGTGATGTAACACTTGTCTACATACAATTCCGTTACATCTTTGTTCATCTTTTATATGGGGCAATTGCCCAAGGAGGAAAAAAATATGGCAAAATTTTCTTACAACAACATTGAAGAACTTATTGAGGTGTCAATCTGCGTCGAAGGTATGTACAAGTTGCTGTTTAAGGTGCACAATCCAGAGGAGGTGCACGATGGACTGTATGCTGAGAAGAATGGGAATACTGCCTTTGTGTATAATGGCAATATTTACATGACATCCTCTACAGATGAGGTGTTGAGACTTCTGAAGAGTCATGGATTTGAGGAAGGTGGTTTCTATGTAACTATGTGATGTAAGAAAAAGAGTATACCAACAAGGGGGTCAGCTTTTGCTGACTCCTTTGTTTTTTATAATGTTTTGTATTAAATATCTTGAATTTTTTTTAATAATCTGTTAATCTATATACAACATGATTGACCGTAGCATCAATCAATGACGAGAAAGAAAGTTGTAAATATCTACAACACTTGCTCCAAAATGCAAAGAAAAGAGGAAAACACGAAATGGGATTTTTTGAAAAATTAAAACAAGGAATGAACAAAACAAAAGAAGCATTTGATGAAAAAATAAACAATGTATTTAGCAACTTTAGAAAAGTAGACGAAAATTTTCTAGAAGAATTAGAAGAAATATTAATAATGTCAGACATTGGAATGGAAACATCAATAAAAATAATAGATAATTTAAGAAATAAAATAAAAAAAGAAAAAATACAAGATGAGGAAGATGTAAAAAAAGCATTAAGAGAAGAAATGCAAAAAATATTAGATGTAACTGATGTAAATTTACATTTAAACACAAAACCATCTGTTATTTTAGTTATAGGAGTAAATGGTGTAGGAAAAACAACATCTATTGGAAAAATAGCTAATAGGCTAGTTAAAAATGGGAAAAAAGTTGTTGTAGCAGCAGCAGATACTTTTAGAGCAGCAGCTGTAGAACAATTAGAAATATGGGCAAATAGAGCTTCAGCAGATATTGTAAAAAGAAAAGAAGGCGTAGACCCAGCTTCAGTTGTATATGATGCAATAAAAATAACTAAAGAAAAAAATGCAGATGTATTAATTGTAGACACAGCTGGAAGATTACACAATAAAAAATATTTAATGGATGAATTAAGCAAAATACAAAAAATAATTAACAGAGAAATGGCTGAAGCAGATAAAGAAGTTTTATTAGTAATAGATGGAACAACAGGTCAAAATGCTATTTCACAGGTTAAAGCATTTAAAGAAGAAGCAGATATTACAGGTCTTGTATTAACTAAATTAGATGGAACAGCAAAAGGACGGTGTTGTTATAGGAATTGTAGAAGAAAATAAAATTCCAGTTAAATTTATAGGTGTTGGAGAACAAATAGATGACATGGAAGTGTTTAATTCTGAAGATTTTGTAAAAGCAATAATTTAAAAAGTACAAAATAATTTAATATCAAATTAGAAAGGAATGTGGTTATTAGTGGAAAAAAATAATGAAGCAACAAAAAAAGTTGAAGAGCAAAAAAGTAAGCCAAAACAAGAAACAATAATGGACACAGCTAATACAAAAGAAACAAGAAAAAGAATAAAAAAAGACAGCAAAAAAACAAGAATGCTATTAGTAATGTTGTTTATTTTAATATTTGCAATAGTAAGTTATGTAGGACTTAGAGGAAGTTACTTAGAATACATAGAGTTGGGGGAAAAATACACAAGTGTGTTTTTTACAAACATAATATATAAATATGTTATTATGGGAATAAATTTTATACTACTATATATAGCAATATATTTTACTAATAGAGGCATAAAAAAAGGATTAAAACCATTTTTTGAAAAAGAAAAAAAAGAAATGCCAAAATTATTAAACAAATCTCTAGCGTTAGTAATATCTGTAATAGCAAGTATTGTAGTTTCAGTTGTTTTTATGCAAAAAATAATGCTTATGATAAATGGCACATCATTTGGAATACAAGATTCTGTATTTAATTTAGATATAGCATATTATATGCTTCAAAAACCAGTTATAGAAATGTTTGTACTTTATTTTATAATATTAATGGTAGGACTTTCATTATATATGGCACTATATTATGTAATTGTTTTTAACATGTATTTTGACGGAATAGATGGAAAAATGTTAAAAGATGGTTTATTTTTTAAAAAATTATCTAGAAATGTATTATTTTTAGTTATAGGAATTGCAATTTTTACATTATTAAACACACAAAATATACTATTTGGTAAATTATTAAGCGTAAATGAAGATTTAGACTTAGTAGGTGCTGGAATGACAGATACAACAATAAAATTATGGGGATATATTATATTTTCAATTGTAATTGTTATATTTGCATATAGAGCATTAAAATTCTTTAAACAAGGAAATACAGGGAAAGTATTAAAAAATTTGGCAGTAATACCATGCTACTTGGTTGCATTATTTGTAGTTATGGTAATATTTGATGCAGGTTATGTTAGAACAAACGAATTAGACAAAGAAAAAGAATATATATCTGAAAATATAAAAAATACTAAAAGTGCATACAACATAAACATTGAAGAAGAAAACATAACAAATTCAGGAACAATAACAAGTGAAGAAATAAGCAAAAATGCTAATGTTATAAATAATATTCCTGTTATAAGCAAAGAAGCGGTTGTAAAAACTTTAAAAGATAATCAAACAGAAACTGGATATTTTTCATATAGAAATGCTAATTTAGCACAATACGAAATAAATGGTGAAAATACACTAGTATATTTGGCACCAAGAGAAATTTTAAGTTCAGGAAGAACTTATACAAACAAAACATATGAATATACACATGGTATGGGTGAAATAATAACAGTAGCATCTGAAAGTAATGAAACAGGCAATATTAAATACATACAAAAAGATATTTCAGGAAGTGATGAACAAATTAAAATATCACAACCTAGAATTTATTTTGGAAGAGACACAAAAGAAATAATAGCAACAAATGCTATAAACAAACAAGAATATGATTATACAGATGAAAATGGAACAGACTATACTTCTACATACAATGGAGAAGCTGGTTTACAACTAGGATTCTTAGATCGACTAATTTTAGGAATTAAAAAAGGTGATTTAAATTTAGCATTTTCAAAAGAAATTACAAGTGAAAGCAAAATATTAATAAATAGAGAAATAATAAGCAGAGCAAAAAAAGCAATGCCTTACTTAATTTATGATGAAAATCCTTATACAGTTATAAATGATGAAGGAAAAATAATATGGGTAATAGATGCATATACTGTATCTTCAAAATATCCATATGCACAATATACAACAATTGAACATGACGGAATAAGAGAAAATATCAATTACATTAGAAATTCAGTAAAAGTTTTAATAGATAGTTATGATGGTACAATCTCTTATTATATTACAGACAGAACAGATCCAATAGCAATGGCATATAGAAATATTTATAAAGACTTATTTATGGATATAGATGAACAAATTCCAGAAGATATTTCAAAACATTTTGTATATCCAGAATTCTTATATGGAGTTCAAGCAGAAGTTTTAAAAACATATCATAATGTAAAACCAGAAGTACTATATAGAGCAGATGATTTATGGGATATATCTAAATATAATAGTGTAAAATCTACAAAATCTACTGGAACATATATGAGTCCATATTACACAATGTTAAAAGCACCAGATGGTGAAACATTAGGACTTGTACAATTATATACTCCAGACGAAAAACAAAATATAATATCATATTTAGTTGGATCTACATCTGGAACATCAAATAATTTGAAACTATATAAATTCTCGGCAGATAGCAATATAGTAGGACCAATGCAATTAGATAAGCAAATAGAAGAAGACGAAGCAATTTCAAAAGAATTAGATTCACTAAATACTACTGGCACAAAATTAACAAAACAAATGATAATTGTTCCAATAGAAAACACATTACTATATGTAGAACCAATTTATCAAACGATGCTTAATGAATCAGAAATACCTATTCTTAAAAAGGTTGTAGTGGCTTCTGGAAATAAAGTTGCAATGGGAGATAATATGACAAAAGCATTAGAAAATTTACTATCAAAATATGCTGTAGATATTGAAGTAGAAAATACAGACGATGTAAATGGTCTAATTGAAGCAATAATAAAAGCGAATAAAAACCTAAATGAATCAAGTAATAATAAAGATTGGGAAATGATGGGGAAAGACATAAAAAAATTACAAGATTTAATAGCATCATTAGAAAATGTTAAAGAAGATGAAGAAAAGAAAAAGAGTCAAATAGAAAAAGATAAATCAAAAAGTGAATCAAGCAATGAAATAGAAGAAACAAATAGCACAAATACTACAGATATATCAACTGAAAATGAATAAAAAAAACAAAAAAATCCACCATATAATTAAGGTGGATTTTTATGTGGTTAAAAAATAAAAAATATAAAAAATTAGAAAAAGCAATAAATCAATTAAATAAGATATTACAAGAGGGGAATTTTGTAGAAATGTCATATTTAATTGGAAATAAAAAAGATTTAATTATTAGAAATCTTATGGCAGGTATTTTTAGAGGTGTAGGAATAGGAATAGGTGTTAGTGTAATAACAGCAATTTTATTAATGTTTTTACAAAGAATAGTTTCATTAAATATACCTATTATAGGAGAATATATATCAGATATAGTCGAAATTGTAGAAAAAAAATAATTAATCTTGATAATAAAAAAAAACTATGATAAAATACAAAAAGAATTAAGAAAATTGTCAAAAGATGAATGGAGGAATAAAAATGGATTTAAATAGATGTGGAAGATGTGGAAGTTTTTATGTAGCAAATGGAAATGTATGCCCTAAATGTTCAGTAAAAGATGGAGCAGAATTTTCAACATTTAAAACATATATAAAAGAAAACGGATTACAAAATTCATTAGAATCAATATCAGGTAAAACAGGTATATCTACAAAAAATCTAAATCGTTTTTTGGGATATAAAGAATTTAAAAATTTTGAAACAGAATTAAAAAAATCTGAGCATTTAAAAGGTTTTGGTGGAGTAAATGCAAATGCTCAAAATAATGGAATTTATTTTCTATAAAGGTTTATAGGAACCAAAAAAACCTAAATAAAATAAAAAGGAATGAAAAATAAACATGGAAAATGTTTTTGATGTATTAGAAGAAAGAGGTTATATAGAACAACTAACACACCCTAAAGAAATAAAAGAATTATTTGGAAAAGAATCTGTACCTTTTTATATAGGAATTGACCCAACAGCAGATAGTTTACATGTTGGACATTTCGTTTCTTTAATGGTAGCAAGTCACATGCAAAAATGTGGGCATAAGCCAATAATATTAGTTGGTGGTGGTACAGCAACAATAGGTGATCCTTCTGGTAAAACAGATATGAGAAAAATGCTTTCTAGAGAAGAAATAAATCATAATGTAGAATGTATAAAAAAACAAGTAGAAAAATTTGTAAGTTTTGAAGGAGAGAATTCAGCTATTATAGTAAACAATGCAGAATGGCTACTTAACTTAAAATTTGTAGATTTTGTTCGTGAAATAGGAAGTCTATTTTCTGTAAATAGAATGTTATCAGCAGAATGTTACAAACAAAGAATGGAAACACGGTTTAACATTTTTTGAAATGAGTTATATGTTAATGCAATCATATGATTTCTTATATTTATACAATCATTATGGTTGTAAACTTCAAATGGGTGGAAATGACCAATGGTCTAACATTATAGGTGGTGTAGAACTAATAAGAAAAATAGGAAAAGATGATTCATTTGGTTTAACATTTAAACTACTAACAACAAAAGAAGGTAAAAAAATGGGTAAAACAGAAAAAGGAGCTTTATGGTTAGACCCTACAAAAACATCTCCATATGAATTTTATCAATATTGGAGAAACATAGAAGATGGTTCAGTAGAAACAGTTTTAAAAATGCTTACATTTTTACCAATGGAAAAAATAAAAGAATTAGTAGCTCTAAAAGATGAAGAAATAAACAAAGCAAAAAAAATGGCTGCATTTGAAATTACAAAATTAGTTCATGGCGAAGAAGAAGCAAAAAAAGCAGAATCTTCATCAAATGCTTTATTTGGAGGGCAAGGCAATATAAGCAATATGCCTACTACAGCATTAGAAAAAATTGAAACATCAATATTAGAAGCTATAGTATCATCACAAATAGCACCATCAAAAGGTCAAGCAAGAACATTAATAAACCAAGGTGGAATATCTTTAAATGATGAAAAAATTACAGATGCAAATTACATATTATCAGAAAAAGATTTTGAAAAAGGATATGCAATCTTAAAAAAAGGAAAAAAAGTTTATCATAAATTAATAATAAAAAATAAATAAAATCAAAAAAAAATAGATTTGAGTTTGAATTCAAGCTTAAATCTATTTTTAGTATTTAAATTATAAATTAATAAAACTCAAGATAGTTACAAAGTTGCAAATAAGTGATATAATAATTACTGTAAAAATAAAAGAAAACTAAAAGAAGGGTATAAAATGAAGAAAATAAATGGAATAATAATGCAATATTTTGAATGGTATATGCAATGCAATCAAGATTTATGGAATACAATTGCAAATAAAGCAGAAGCACTATCAAATTTAGGAATTACAGCTTTATGGTTACCACCAGCATACAAAGGTGTAGGAGGCAAAGATGAAGTTGGATATGGAGTTTATGATGTATACGATTTAGGAGAATTTGATCAAAAAGGAACAATAAAAACAAAATATGGTTCAAAAGAAGAATATCAAAATTGTATAATGGTATTAAAACAAAATGGCATAGAAAGTTATGCTGACATTGTTTTAAACCATAAAATGGGAGCTGATATGTTGCAAACAATACCAGCTACTAAAGTAGATTGGGGAAATCATAACTTAGAAATAGCAAATCAAGAAAATGTTAGAGTTGCAACTAAATTTACATTTCCAGGTAGAAAACATAAATATTCAGATTTCGAGTGGAATTGGACTCATTTTGATGGAATAGATTATGATGAAAAAACAAAAGAACATGCTATTTTTAAATTTAAAGACAAAAGTTGGAGTGGAGCTGTAGACGAAGAATTTGGGAATTTTGATTATTTAATGGGTGCAGATATTGACTTTAAAAATAAAGAAGTTATAGAAGAATGTACAAAATGGGGAAAATGGTATTTAGATATAACAAAAGTTGATGGTTTCAGATTAGATGCTGTAAAACATATAGATAGTAACTTTTATAGAGAATGGGTAAAAACATTAAGAGCACAAACAAAAAAAGAATTATTTGCTGTTGGTGAATATTGGAGTGTAGATATTTCAAAATTACATAGATATATAACTGAAACACAAGGAGAAATATCATTATTTGATGTGCCACTTCACTATCATTTTGAGCAAGCTTCTAAAGATATGAACTATGATTTATCCAAAATATTAGATGGTACATTAGTAAAAGAAAATTCACCAAGAGCAGTAACATTTGTAGACAATCATGATACACAGCCAGGCCAAGCATTACAAAGTTTTGTAGAAAGTTGGTTTAAACCAGCAGCATATAGTATAATTTTGCTTAGAAATGAAGGATATCCATGTGTATTTTACGGTGATTTTTATGGAATACCACATGACAATATAGAAAAAGTTGAAAGCCTAAAAACAATAATAAAATTAAGAAAAGAAAAGGCATATGGAGCACAGTATGACTATTTTGACCACCCAAATTATATAGGTTGGACAAGAGAAGGTGATGATGAACATATAAAATCTGGTTTAGCTGTTGTTATTTCTAATTCATATGATGGAGAAAAAAGAATGTACATAGGAAAAGAATTTGCAGGAGAAAAATTCATAGATAGTTTAGAAAATTGTGATGATGAAGTTACAATAGATCAAGATGGATTTGGAATATTTAAGGTAAAAGGAAAATCGGCTTCAATATGGGTTGAAAGCTAAATGTGAAAGGAGAAAGAATGTCAAATTTTGTACATTTACATATACATAGTGAATTTAGTTTATTAGATGGCGCAAACAGAATAAAGGATTTACCTGTAAGAGCAAAAGAACTTGGAATGGATTCAATTGCTTTAACAGATCATGGAGTAATGTATGGAGCAATAGATTTTTATAAAGCATGTAAAAAAGAAGGCATAAAACCTATAATAGGTTGTGAAGTTTATGTAGCTAAACGTAGTAGATTTGATAAACAACCGGGAATAGACAATCATTATAATCATTTAATACTACTTGCCAAAAATAATATTGGATACAAAAACTTAAGTAAATTAGTTTCAATTGGTTTTTTAGATGGATATTACTATAAACCACGTATAGATTTAGAAGTATTGGAAAAGTATCATGAAGGTTTAATATGTTTAAGTGCATGTTTAGCTGGAGCTGTAAATGAAGCATTACTAAATGGTGAAAACGAAAAAGCAGAAGAAATAGCATTATGGCATAAAAGAGTATTTGGAGAAGATTATTATATAGAAATTCAAAATAATGGTTTGAAAGAACAAGTATTGGCAAATCAAAAATTAGTACAATTAGCAAGAAAACTAGATATTCCACTAGTTGCAACAAATGATGCACATTATTTAAAAAGAGAAGATGCATATAACCATGAAGTTCTTTTGTGTATTCAAACAGGAAAAAGAATGAGTGATGTAGATAGAATGAGGTTTGAAACAGACGAATTATATGTAAAATCTCCTAAAGAAATGTCAGACTATTTTAGTGCATTTCCAGATGCAATAGAAAACACAGTAAAAATAGCTAAAAAGTGCAATGTGGAATTTGAATTTGGACATACAATTCTTCCTAATTATGATGTACCTGCAGAATATGAAACTCATTATGATTATTTTAAAAAACTATGTGATGATGGAATAAAGAAAAGATATGGAGAAAATCCAAGTTCTGAAATTTTAAAAAGAGCAGAATATGAATTAAGTATAATAAAGAAAATGGGATATGTAGATTATTTTTTAATAGTATGGGATTTTATTCATTATGCTAAAACTCATAATATTCCAGTAGGACCAGGTCGTGGTTCTGGTGCTGGTTCAATAATTGCATATGCCATAGAAATAACCGACATAGATCCAATGAAATATGGACTACTTTTTGAAAGATTTTTAAATCCTGAAAGAATAAGCATGCCAGATTTTGATGTAGACTTTTGTTATGAACACAGACAAGATGTAATAGACTATGTTTCGCGTAAATATGGTCATGATCATGTTTCACAGATTATAACATTTGGTACAATGGCTGCTAAAATGGTTATAAGAGATGTAGCAAGAGTTTTAGATATTCCATACGCAGAAGCGGATAGTTTAGCAAAAATGATACCAAACGAATTGCATATTACAATAAAAAAGGCATTAGAGCAAAATAAAGAATTAAAAGAAAAATATGAAAATGATGAAACTGTAAAAAAGGTTTTAGATATTGCTATGGGATTAGAAGGAATGCCAAGACAGGCATCAACACATGCTTGTCGGAATAGTAATTACAAAAGACCCAGTAGATACATATGTTCCGCTTTATGTGCGTGATGGTCAAATTTCAACACAATACATAATGACAACATTAGAAGAATTAGGTCTGTTAAAAATGGACTTTTTAGGTTTAAGAACACTAACTGTTATCCAAGATACAATTAATATGGTAAAAGAAAATAAAAATATAGATGTAAAATTTGATAAAGAAATGGCAGATCCTAAAGTATATAAATTATGGCAAGAAGGAAAAACATGTGGAATATTCCAATTTGAGTCACAAGGTATGACAAACTTTATGAAAGAACTAAAGCCAGACTGCTTAGAAGACTTAATAGCAGGAGTGTCTTTATATAGACCTGGACCAATGGATCAAATACCAAGATATGTAAAAGGAAAACTACATCCAGGACATAATGAATATACACATCCAAGACTAGAACCAATATTAAATGTTACATATGGCTGTATGGTTTACCAAGAACAAGTTATGCAAATAGTACGTGACTTAGCTGGGTATTCACTTCGGAAGAGCAGACCTTGTAAGAAGAGCAATGGGAAAAAAGAAACTTGATGTAATGGCAAAAGAAAGAGAAGTTTTTATACATGGACAATTAGATGAAAATGGAAATATAATAGTTCCTGGCTGTATTAGAAATGGCATAGATGAGCAGTCTGCAAATAAAATATTTGATGAAATGGCAGAATTTGCAAAATATGCATTTAATAAAAGCCACGCTGCATGTTATGCTGTTGTAGCATATAGAACAGCATATTTAAAAGCATATTACCCAGCAGAATTTATGTCTGCAACATTAAATAGTTTTTTAGGAAACTTAGATAAAATACCTCAATACATTGACGAATGTAAAGCACTAGGAATTCAAATATTAAAGCCAGATATAAATAAAAGTGGAGCAAAATTTACACCAGAATATAGTGAGGAATTTGAAGAAGAAAAAAACGAATGTAAAAATGTTAATAATGCAAAGTTAAACCAAAAACTTCAAATCAGATTTGGGTTGGGAAG
This sequence comes from uncultured Clostridia bacterium, assembly GCA_934157205.1. GTDB lineage: Bacteria > Bacillota > Clostridia > TANB77 > CAG-508 > CAG-269. The sequence goes on along the minus strand of CAKPHJ010000004.1, from coordinate 54,763 downwards.
CATAAAGAATGTAGGAACAGTTCCTGTAAACAATATAGTAAAAGAAAGAGAAAAAAATGGAAAATATAAAAGCTTTACCGATTTTTGTGAAAGAATAGCAGATGAATCTGTAAATAAAAAATGTATAGAAAGTTTAATAAAAGCTGGAGTATTTGACGAATTTGAACAAACAAGAAGCACTTTACTTTGTTCATTTGAAGGAATAGTAGATACTATTCAATCTTCAAAAAAGAAGGGGTTAGAAGGTCAAGTTACAATGTTTGACCTAGGAACAGAAAAAGAAAAACAAGAATTAAGTAATAAAAAATACATGTTTGAAGAACATGAAGAAATGACAAGCAAAGAATTATTATCAATAGAAAAAGAAATGCTTGGAATATATATTTCAGGACATCCATTAGAAAAATTGAGAAAACAAATAGAAATGCACACTAATATAAATTCAACGCAATTAAGACAATTTGATGAACAAAAAAAATCACTAATAAATATGAATGAAAACGAAACAGCAAACTTAAATATGGTTGAAAAACCAAAATTTATAGATGGCCAAAAAGTAAAATATGCAGGAATAATAACATCAATAAAAAAGAAATTTACAAAAAATAATAAACTAATGGCATTTATAACAATTGAAGATTTATATGGATCAATAGAAATAATAGCTTTTGAAAATGCATTTTTAAGTTCAGAAACAAGCTTGAGAGAAGAAAATATAGTAATTGTAAATGGAAGATTAAGTGTTAGAGATGAAGATGCTACCACAATTATAGCAAATGATATAAAAACATTTGGAGAACAAAAACAAAAAGTTTTAGTATTAGATATAACAAACTTGTCTGAAACTGAAAAAGATAAATTACGCGGAGCAATTAGATATTTTTATGGGGATAGAAATAATATAAATGTAAAAATAAAAGTAGAAAATGAACTGAAAAATTGTGGACAAATATATTTTACTGAAAAAATTGGAGAAATTTTTTCAGACATTATAGGTAAAAATAATGTACAAATAAGTGAAATGTAAATATATAGGAAACAAGGAACCTAAAAAATGTAAAAAAATAGAAAAAACTTCCAAAAAGCTTGACATAAATTTTAAAAAGAGTTATAATTATAAATGTAAGATGTAAACAAATTAGTACACGTTAATGTGTGTACTAAGCCAGAGAAAGGAAAAAATGTATGAGCTACGTTGTTGACTTAGACAGAAAAGAAAACGCATGGAAAATGTATGAAAAAATTAAAAGAACGAATGAGTGTGCTGCGGAAATGTTGATGAGATGTTTAAAGGAAGAAAGATTGTATGAGGCTTTTGAAAATCACGAAGAAATTCCAGATCTGAAGTACATAAAGTTGCATGAAGTTATTCTTCATTGGTATGAGAAAATTTGCGAGGCGAAAGGAGATTTTCCAGAAAGAAGAAACTATACATTTTAATAAAGGCTGGGGACTTATTGTCCCCAGCCTTCGGCTGTTTATATAAAAATTTTGAAAACAAAAGTAGTAAACATACAAACCAAAATACCACAAACAGTTGGCAATAAAAAACTAAGTACAGTCCACTTTAAGCTACCTGTTTCTTTTTTTATTGTTAATAAAGTAGTAGCACAAGGAAAATGTAAAACAGTAAATAACATTACATTTATAGCAGTGAGAATATTCCAGCCATTTTGTAGTAATATTTTAGAAATTGCATAAGTATCTTCTAAATGAACTAAAGAGTTGTTACCCAAGTAACACATTAAAATAATAGGCAATACAATTTCATTTGCAGGTATACCTAAAATAAATGCGGTTAAAATATATCCATCTAATCCCATTAATTTTGCAAAAGGATCAAAAAAGTTTGCAATAATAGTTAATAAAGTTGCACCATTAATATTTAAATTAGCAAATAGCCATATAACAAGACCACAAGGTCCAGCAACACATATAGATCTACCTAAAACAAAAAGTGTTCTATCAAAAATAGATCGTACTAATATTTTACCAATTTGAGGTTTTCGGTATGGAGGTAATTCTAATGCAAACGATGAAGGAAATCCTTTTAGTAATGTTTTTGACAATATTTTTGAAATAATTAAAGTAAGAAAAATTCCAAATAAAATTGCTAAAATTACAAAAGCAGTTGCAATTAAAGTAGAACCAAAACCACTAACACTACCAGCTATAAATATTACTGAAATAGATATTAATATTGGAAATCGTCCATTACAAGGAACAAAGCTGTTAGTAAGAATGGCAATTAATCTTTCTCTAGGAGATTCTATAATTCTGCAACCAACACAACCAGCAGCATTACATCCAAATCCCATACACATAGTAATCATTTGTTTTCCGACTACAACAACATTTTTTAAAAAATCCATCCATATTAAATGCAAGTCTAGGAAGATATCCAAGGTCCTCTAGAAAAGTAAATAAAGGAAAGAAAATTGCCATAGGTGGGAGCATAACAGAAATAACCCATGTTAAAGTTTGATAAACACCTAAAATTAACATATTTGAAATTACTGTAGGACAATTAATATTTTTTGCAAATAATAATAATTTTTCTTGTATCCATGCGAAAAAAGAAAATAATATTTGTGATGGATAATTAGAACCTACAATGGTTATCCAGAATATGATAGCTAAAAAAAGTATCATTAGTGGAAATCCGAATTTTTTTGAAGTTAAAATTTTATCTATTTTTCTATCTCTAGCAGAATAATTTTCATTTTCAAAATGACAAACTTTTAAAGAAATTTCTTCTGATTTTTTTACTATTGAAGATATAATAGATTCTTTTAAAGAATCTGATGTTATATTGTTTTTAGAAAAATCTTCTTTTAAAATATTTAATATACTATTTATATTATCATTTTGTAATAAATTTATATTTAAATTTTTTTCAATTGACTGTAAAATATTTTTGTCTCCATCTAATAATTTTAAACTAATCCATCTAGAAAGTTTAGGCGAAAAATTATATTCTTTTATAATTACTTTTTGCAAATTTTCAATCCAATTTTCAATTAACTGAGAGTAAGAAACAGTATGGGGGTTACATGTTATTTTATTATTACAAACATTATATATGGTATTAATAAGATTATTTAAAGTTTTTTTATTTCGTGCTGTTGTACCAACAACAGGTATTCCTAGAAGTGATGATAATTTTGGCAAATCTATTTTTATTTTTTTCTTTTCAGCTTCATCTAATAAATTAACACATAAAATAACATTATTAGTAATTTCCATAATTTGAAATAGTAAATTTAGATTTCTTTCTAAGCAGGTAGAATCAACTACAACAACCGTAGCATTAGGATTTCCAAAACATATGTAATCTCTTGCAATTTCTTCCTCTTCAGAATTTGACATAATAGAATATGTACCTGGAATATCAACAAAAAGAAAATTATTATTTTTATAAGTACAATTGCCAGTTGCATTAGCAACAGTTTTCCCAGGCCAATTTCCAGTATGTTGATGCATTCCAGTTAAACTATTAAAAATTGTAGATTTTCCTACATTAGGATTACCTGCTAATGCAATAGTGTAGCCATTTTCAATTTTAGATTGTTCAAGATCAGAAGCAAGTAATCTTGAACCAGTAGAAGATTTTGTTAGCCCCATAGTTTACCTCCAATAATTAAAAGTTTATATCTTGCTAAATTATATGAAAGAATTAAATTAATGTTACTAGTATTTAAAAAGAAACATATATTAGGTCTGTGTCTTCTTTTCGTATTGCAATTAAAGTACCTTTTATTTCAAAAGCCTTTGGATCACCAGAAGGACTGATTAAAACAGGAGTTATGGTGGAATTTTTTACAAGTCCTAAATCTAGCAATCTTCTTTTTATATTATTCGAACATTCTAAATTATTAATATATCCAGTGGAATTAAGAGGCAGGTTGGATAAAGTTATAAAATTTCTTTGCATATAAACACCTCCAAATTATGTTATAATTATATGATTACAATTTATTTAAAGATAAATATTAAAGTTTACATATAAAATTGTAGCCTTATTATATTATATTGTGCTGAAAAATAATGGTTCATATAACAATTGATGGTTATTAGCTAAATAAAAAACATTGAAACTATAATTTAATGAATGTACATGGAAAAATTTTAAAAATTCTTACAAATATAATTATTGACATTTAGAAAAAAGTATGAAAAAATAAATCAAAATTAAAAATATATAAATATTATGAAAAGAGGAATGAAAATGGAAAAAATAAGAGGATTTGAAATAGCAAAAGGTTTTAAAAATGAATCAATAAACTTGCCAATAAGAAAAACAAAGTATTCAGCTGGATATGACATAGAAGCTGCAGAAGATATTATAATACCAAGTTTTAAAAAAGGAATGAAACCAACATTAGTAAAAACAGGATTAAAAGCATATATGCAAGATGATGAAGTTTTAATGCTTTACAATAGAAGTTCAAACCCAAAGAAAAAAGGATTAATTCTTGCAAATAGTGTAGGAGTTGTAGATAAAGACTACTACGGCAATATTGAAAATGATGGGCACATAATGTTTGCTTTTTATAATATAAAAGAAGAAGACACAATAATAAAAAAAGGTGAAGCTATAGGGCAAGCTATTTTTCAAAAATATTTTGTAACAGACTCAGATCATGCAGAAGGAGAAAGAAAAGGAGGATTTGGTTCAACAAATATAGAATCAAAATCTAAATAAAAAACAAAAAAACATAAAACCTATGTAAGCTTAGAGCTCCAACGGAAACAAGGCAAATACATATAACAAAACAAAGAAAAAAGTTTTGACTTTTTCTTTGTTTTGTTGTATAATAAATATGGTTAAAAAATCCAATAAAGTTATTTAAATAAAAAATTTACATAACTTTATTATCTTTTTTTGCTAAAAATAAAAAGCAGAAAGGAGTTGACTTACATGTTCAATGTAGGTGACAAAATAGTATACCCAATGCATGGGGCAGGAGTTATAGATGCAATAGAAGAAAAAGATATATTAGGAGAGAAACAATCATATTATATACTTAAAATGCCTGGTGAAGTAAAAGTAATGGTTCCAACAGCTAGAGCAGAGGCAGTTGGAGTTAGAAATATTATAGACAAAAGTTCAGCAGACAAAGTATTTTGTGTATTAGAAAAAGACGAAACAGAAATGGATAAAAATTGGAACAAAAGATATCGTGACAATATGGATAAAATGAAAAGTGGAGACATTTATGAAATTGCAGATGTTGTTAGAAACTTAAGCTTTAAACAAAAAGAAAAAGGACTATCAACAGGCGAGAAAAAAATGTTAAACAATGCAAAACAAATTTTAGTAAGTGAGCTTGTTTTAGCAGAACATGCATCACAAGAAGAAGTAGAACAGCAAGTAGAAAATAAAATAAATACATCATTTATGACATTCAGAGCAGAAGATATAAAAACAGAAAGTGTTGTAAATAAATTTATACCATTTGATGGTACAACAGGTGCAAATACTGAAACATAAAAATAAATATCAAATTAAACAAAAATAAATAAGAAAAATTTTTATTTTTTCTTATTTGTTATTTGTTGCAATAATAACTGTAAATAAAGCAAAAAAAGACAAAACAAAAACATAAAATTTTATAAAATGAAAAATAATAGTTAAAAATAACAAAAAAATTTAAAAAAAGTATTGACAATTAAATTGAAATAGTTTATACTCATACTTGTGCAAGACGAATAGTAAAAAACACATGCTCCCTTAGCTCAGTTGGTCAGAGCAACCGGCTCATAACCGGTGGGTCCAAGGTTCGAATCCTTGAGGGAGCACCATTTATTTTTATATGGGTAGGTGGCCGAGTGGCTAAAGGCGGCAGACTGTAAATCTGTTCTCATTCGAGTACGAAGGTTCGAATCCTTCCCTGCCCACCATAAAAATAAAAAATTAAAAAATTTCAAAAAAAGTATTGACAAGAATAACAAAAACATTTATAATAATACTTGTCAAAAGGAAATGCAGGTGTAGTTCAATGGTAGAACCTCAGCCTTCCAAGCTGATGACGTGGGTTCGATTCCCACTACCTGCTCCATTAAAAATTAACTTACGAACTTTTAAGTTCGTAAGTTTTTATTTGTATATAAAACTTTAAAAGTTCTCTTATCACAGAAAGGAGGACTTTTTTCATGCTTGAATTTAAAGTAATTGAAAATTTAAGACCTAATAAAGGTTTAATTGACATCTTAAAAAACTTTAAATATAAGGTTAAATTAGGACAAATTAAAACTATCTTGCACACCAATCTACAAGTAATAATACCTACTGAATACAAAATTACATATCCTACTACTCTTACAATACTTGAATACAAAGTTAATGAAATATCAAATAAGACTTTTTATATTAAAGAGCATAATCAAAAGTACAATATTAAAGAAATTACACAATTTTTGAAAAAGTTTTAATTTTAGACTATACATTTTGATTATTTGTGAGGAAACATATGAGAAGTATTTTAATATTTCTCGAAACTTAATGAAAGGAGGAAAACTATGAGATGTGATGTTTATGTAAGAGTATCTACTGACAATCAAAGAGATAATGGTTATTCTATTGATTCACAACTTAGAATGATTAAAGAATATTGTGAAAAGAATGAAATGGATAAAACTAATGAACAACTACAAAAATACAGCAGAAGAAATTGTCTTAAATGAATATGTTTTTATATAAAGAGTTTTCAAAAAAGAGGAAAAAATTATTAAAGTAATTTTAATCCTCTTTTTTGAAGATGGGAATAAAATCTATGTCTAGCTAGCCAGCGCTGAATTTGTACTCCCATACAAATTCTACTATGAGAATTCCAATACCCTTTTTGGAAATAAGATTATTAATTTGCAAATAATTTCAATTATAAATGTAATTTATTGCTTTATAGAACATTGTTCCTTTTTATTTCTAATTATAAAAAGAAATATTGGTCTTAATAATCCTAATGATAAAATATTAAATACAGTTAATATATCTCCATATTTGTTTGCACGACTCTTATATATTCTATGCGCTATCATTGTATCTAGTATAAAAGTAATTATTAAACTAATTACTAAAATAATGAATAGGACTATTTCTAATTCTTTATTGATATAAAAACGAGTCCCTAAACAAATTGCTATAAATGATAATATACATGATATTCCACCCATTATTTTATTACCTGCTATTTTCCCTAATAAATATTTATTATAAAAAGGTATCCAAGCCGTAAAAGTATTTTTATATCCCATATTTTTACACATACACATGATTGAAATGCCCTGAAAGGTATAACTCATTATTATATACAATATAACTGCTACAAATATAGCAATAAAGAATAAGTATATAAATGATAATATACTCATAAGGACTACTACACTAAATCCTCCCATAACATTCACTTCCTCTACAAATTACTAGTTATCTTTATTATCTATCAAATTTTTCATTTCTTTAAGTTTTGTTTCTAATAATTTCTTATCAATTAATTTTAACTTATATTCAGAAATCATAGTTTGAGACATATTTTTACTAATTGAATATTCAACAACATCTTCATCTTTAGAACTACAAAGTATAACACCAACACTTGGATTCTCTTGTTCTTTTTTCACATCTCTATCTAGTGCTTCTAAATATAAATTCATTTTTCCTAAATATTCTGCTTTAAATTCTCCCAATTTTAATTCAAACGCTACTAAACAAGATAGCTCTCTGTTATAAAATAATAGATCAATAAAGAAGTCATGATTTCCAACTTGAACTCTGTATTCGTCTCCTATAAAAGTAAAATCTTTACCAACTTCTAATATAAAATCTTTTAAGTTCTTTATAATTGCATTTTTTAAATCTTTTTCAGAAAATTCATTTGGTAAATCCAAGAACTCTAAACTATAAGTATCTAAAATTCTAGTATTTGGATAATCGTCCTCATCTACAGTTTTATTTATTGTTGGTAATTGTTTTCCATCTGAAAGCATATATCTTTCATAATATGCTGATGATATTTGTCTATCTAATTCTCTTTTTGAATAATTATTTTTAATAGATAATTTTAAATAAAAATGCCTTTCTTCTTTGCTTTTAGCTCCACTTAATATAAGTAAATTGTTTGTCCATGACAATTGCGTCACCAGTGGTGTCGCAATCTCATCATCTTTATAAGTACTATAAAATTGAATCATACGTTCTATATTTCTTTTAGTAAATCCCTTTATGTTAGGATAATTATTTTTCATAAAATCTGATGCTTTTGTTGTTATTTTATCACCATAATTACTATTTTCTTTTAGTTCATATAGGAATTTACCAACTTCTAAATATAATAAAATCATTTCTTCATTTACTTTTCTGTAAGCATTATTTTTTCGTTTTTCAATCATTTCAATAATTTGATTAAAATTAATATCCAACATATATAATCACATCCTTAAAATAAGTTATTTGCAATTTTAAACAAATTATATCATTTAATTTGAAAACTTTATATACTCTCATTGAAATTCACGAAAATTTTGTATATAATATTTCTAGAAAGAGAACAAAGTTCGTAACTTGTATGTAACTTGCTCCATTAAATGAAATCGTCGTATAAGACGAAAGTATTGATAAATCAACTGTAAAAGGTTGATTTTTTTGTTGCCTTTATCTTGAAAAAGAAAGATGGTGTGGTATTATTAGTATAATAAAAAAACTTAAATTCATAATACACTAGCTTACGAAGTACAAAGGTTTATGGGTAACCTTGTAAAAACCTAAATATTATTAAACAGGGATTAAAAAAATGAATAAATATTTAAAAACATTGAATGAAGAAATAAGAAACTATCTAAAAATATTATCACCAGAATTTCCAGAATGGTTATTAGAATATATTTATACTCCGGAAATGTTAAGGCTTGATGGAATAGGAATGTCTTGTGGCACATTATATACAAAAGTATATAATGATAGATATTTTTATTCTTCACTAACTCATAGTGTTGCAGTTGCACAATTATTTGAAAAAAGCGTTTAAAAATTTTCAAAATGCAACAAGATCTTCTGTGTATAAAAATGATGAACCAAATAATGAAATATACTGTACCAGTGTAAAAGGCAAAAAAAGATATGTTAATCCTTTAGTTAGTTTAGATAATAAAGCTTGCAGAATAAAAGATGTTTCAACTATTGCTAATAATGATATTAATAATTTCTTAAATATGAAAAATCTAAATTTATAGGATTTGATTTTAGTTTTAAGCCATATAAAGAATAGAAAATATATTACACAGAAATCTTGTAACATAATATTTATAATCACTTGTAAAATTAAAGAATTTAGTGTAAAATACCATTATAATGTAAATAATATAGGAGGAATGATTAAAAAATGAGATTCGTAGATACAGAAGAATCGAAAAAAGAATATAAAAAATTTTTAGAAAAACACGAAAGATGTAATTTTCAACAATCACTTGAATGGGCAGAAGTAAAAAAGCCAAACTGGAAACCAGAAGTTATACTTGCTGAAGACGAAAATGCAAATATAATAGGTTCATTATGTGTATGGATTAGAAAAATGCCTATTTTTGGTAACATAATGTACAGTTCAAGAGGACCAGTATGTGACATACATGATATTTCAGTTATTAAGCAATTAACAGAAGGAGCAAAAGAACTTGCAAAAAAATACAATGCAATTGTTTTAAGAATGGAACCAGATATAAAAAGTGATGATCAAATTTTTAGAGACATAGTAACTAATTTAGGTTATAAAATAAAAGATGATGCAAAAGATTTTAAAGATGAAATACAACCAAGATATGTATTTCGTTTAGACATAAAAGATAAAACCGAAGAAGAAGTAATGGCAGGATTTAAGCAAAAATGGAGATATAATATACGTCTTGCTACACGAAAGGGAGTTACAATAAAAGAAGGAACAAAAGAAGATCTAAAAGATTTTCATAAAATTATGATTGAAACAGGAGCAAGAGATGGTTTTATAATTCGTCCACTAGAATATTTTGAAAAAATGTATGATTGCTTAGGAAGCGAACATATGAAAGTATTAATGGCTTACTATGAAGGAGAGCCAATATCAGGTGTTATACCAATTTTTTATGGAAATAAAACATGGTATTTATATGGAGCAAGTAGCAACAAACATCGTAATTTAATGCCAAATTATTTACTTCAGTGGGAAATGATAAAAATGGCAATAAAAAGAAATGATGACATATACGACTTTAGAGGTGTTTCAGGAGTTGTAGATGAAAACCATCCTCAATATGGATTATATAGATTCAAACAAGGATTTGGGGCAACATTTACAGAATTTATAGGAGAAGTTTATTATCCATTTAAACCTATAAAATATAAATTATATAGAATTGCGGAAAAGGCATTTAGAACATTAAGACAATTAAAAAGAAAATTGAAATAAAAAGTGAAAGTGAAAGGAGATCTTTTGCAAATTGAATTCAGTAATAATAAATAAAGAAGATTTAAGACATAATATTGAAAAAATAAAAGAATTCGCCAATAAAAGTGGACAAGATGACAATGGAAATAATGTAAAAATAATTGCAGTAGTTAAAGGAAACGGATATGGATTAGACATAATTAAATATGTAAACTTCCTAATTGACAATGGAATTGAAATGTTTGCGGTAGCTACTTTAGATGAAGCTTTAAAGTTAAGAAAAGCAGGAATAAAACAAGACATAATAATGCTATCAACAACAGCAATAAAAAGTGATATAGAAAAACTTATAGAAAACAATATTATAATTTCTATTGGTTCACAAGAGGATATTGAAATTGCAGAAAAAATAGCAGAAGAAAAAAACAAAAAAATAAGAGCACACTTAAAAATTGATACAGGTTTTGGCAGATATGGTTTTGTATATAGTAAAAGAGATGAAATAATACAAGCTTTAAGTAAAATAAAAAATATAAAAATTGAAGGAACATTTTCACATTTTTCAATCAGCTTTTTTGATGATAAATATACAAAAAAACAATTTGAAAGATTTCTAAATGTTGTAGAAGTTCTAAAAATGAATAAAATTGAAACTGGAATACTTCACATATGTAATTCATCAGCTTTTGTGAAGTTTCCTAATATGCATTTAAATGCAGTAAGAATAGGTTCAGCATTTTTAGGAAGATTAGCTTTTGCAAATAGTTTAGGTTTAAAAAAGATAGCCTATTTAAAATCAAATATTGCAGAAATAAAAATATTACCTAAAGGCTTTAATATTGGATATTCCAATACATATACAACTAAAAAGGATACAAAAGTAGCAATAATTCCTTGTGGATATATGAATGGAATAAATATGAAAAATGATAAAGATATGTACCGACTTATAGACAAAATAAGGTATATAGTAACAGATATAAAAGATTTATTCAAAAACAAAGATATGTATGTAAAAATAAATGGAAAAAAAGTTAAAGTATTAGGTAGAATTGGCACATATCATATGGTTTGTGATATATCTCAAACTGAAGCTAACATTGGAGACGAAGTAGAAATAGCTATAAATCCTAGGTTTGCAGATTCAGATATAAGGAGGGAATATATATAATGAAAAAAGAAAATTTTTTTAAGAAAATGTGGAAAGCAATTGCAAAAATTGAAAAATATCCCGATATGTCAGCAGAAGGTTTTGGAAAGGCTGTAACATATATAGCTAAACTAATAGCAATAATAGCAATAGTAGTTGGTTTAGGTACAATATATCAGGCAAATACAACAGTAAAAAATGCAGTTAATTATCTTGAAACTGAATTCCCAAATTTTGAATATAAAGAAGGAATTTTAAATGTAGACTCAAATGAAGTTATAGATATTGCATCAGAAAATTCAATATTAGGATATACTATAGTAGACACAAACACAGAAGATGAAGAAACCATAAATAAATATATAAATCAAATAGAACAAAGTGGAAGCGGAATTATTATATTAAAAAACAAAGTTGTTTTAAAAAATTCTACAGTAGCAGGCACTATAAATTATGAGTATAAAGAAATTACAGAACAGCTAGGATTAGAACAATTTAATAAACAAGATGTTTTAAATTTTGCAACAAGTTCTCAAATTTGGAATTTATATGCAAGTATATTTTTCACAATTTTTGTATATGCATTTATTATTTATTTAATAACAACATTAATAAATGCAGTTTTATTAAGTGCTTTTGGATATATAGCAACATTGTTAATCAAAATAAAAGTAAGATATGTAGCAATATTTAATATGTCAATATATGCACTTACATTATCATCTATACTAAATTTACTTTATATTATAATAAATATATTTAGCAAATTTAATATGCAATATTTCCAAGTTATGTATGTTGCAGTAGCAGCAATATATTTAATAGCAGCAATATTTATTTTAAAAACAGATTATATAAAAAAACAAGCAGAATTAAGCAAAATAGCAGAAGCACAAGAAATAGTTAGAAAAGAAATGCAAGAAGAAAATAGAAAAAAAGAAGAAAAGGAAAAAGATAACAACAATAAAGAAAATAAAGAAGAAAAAGAAAAAACTGAAGATGAAAAAAAGGAAAATAATGGAGGAGAAACACAAGGATCAAATGCATAAAATCTTAATTGAAAGGATTGAAAATAAATATGGACAAAAATAATAAACAAGAAAAGAAATCAAACAATAAAATTATACTAATTGCTATTAGTATAATTTTGGTTATAATATTAATAGCTGGAATTGTTTTTGGATATATCCAAAGTAATAAAGATAACGAAGAAAAAACATTAGCATATACAGAATTAATAAAAGAAATGTCATATGGAAATATTGAAAAAATAGAAATGACAGTTGGAAGTACAACATTAAAAGTAAAACAAAAAAACGAAGAAAAAGAAAAAACAGCAATTGTACCAAATACAGAAAGCTTTATGCAATTAGTACAACAAAAAGTTGCTGAAGGAAATGAAATTGAACTTATACAAAAACCAAAAAGTGTATTGGCACAAATACCATCAATTATAATTACATTTTTACCAACAGCAATTATGCTTGCTTTATTTGTAATGATATTTAAAATGCAAGGATTAGGCGAAAAGGGAAAAGTTTATGATGATACAGAAAGAAAAACAAAAGTTAAATTTAATGATGTAGCAGGACTTGATGAAGAAAAAAATGAATTAATTGAAATTGTAGATTTTCTTAAAAGACCAGAAAAATTCACTAAAATGGGTGCTAAAATTCCAAAAGGTGTATTATTATATGGTAAACCAGGAACAGGAAAAACTTTAATAGCTAAAGCTATTGCAGGTGAAGCAGATGTACCATTTATATCAATGAGTGGTTCAGAATTTATTGAAATGTTTGCTGGATTGGGTGCATCAAGAGTGAGAAAATTATTTGAAAAGGCAAGAAAACTAGCACCATGTATAGTATTTATAGATGAAATTGATGCAATAGGATCAAGAAGATCTTCAAATAGTGGAGCAGAAACAGAAAATAATCAAACATTAAATCAATTATTAGTAGAAATGGATGGTTTTAGTTCTGAAGAAACTATAATTGTCTTGGCTGCAACAAATAGACCAGAGATGCTAGATAAAGCATTATTAAGACCAGGAAGATTTGATAGACAAATAACAATTCCAACACCAGATTTAAAAGGAAGATTAGAAATATTAAAAATTCATAGTAAAGACAAAAAAATATCAGATAATGTTAACTTAGAAAGTATAGCAGAAGATACAGCAGGATTTACAGGTGCAGAACTTGCTAATATTTTAAATGAAGCAGCAATTATTGCTACAAAAAGAAAACATGAAGATATTGAAAATGATGATATAGAAGAGGCATTAAAAAAAGTAACAGTAGGGCTAGAAAAAAGACAAAGAGTATATTCAGAAAAAGACAAAAAATTAACAGCATATCATGAAGCTGGTCATGCAGTTGTAAGTAAATACCTTGATACACAAGCAGATGTTAAAGAGGTTTCTATAATTCCAAGAGGTGTAGCTGGCGGATATACAATGTATAAATCTGATGAAGATAAATATTATATTTCTAAAACAGAAATGCAAGAAAAATTAATAGCTTTATTAGGTGGTAGAGCAGCAGAAAAATTAGTATTAGACGATATATCAACAGGAGCAAGTAATGATATTGAAGTTGCAACAAAAATAGCAAGAGATATGGTTACTAAATATGGTATGAGTGACACTTTAGGACCAATAGATTTTCAAGGAAATGAACCATATGAAATTCAAATGTTTGGAGAAAATATTGGAGATAAAATTGGACTTGAAGTTAAAAAAATTATAGATACAGCTTATAATGATGCACAAACATTGTTAAGAGAACATAGAGATAAGCTAGATTTAATAGCAAATGCACTTTTACAAAAAGAAAAAATAAATGAAGTAGATTTTAAAAAATTTTTTGAGGAATAAAACCAAATGAATATAAAAGAAACTCTTAGAAAAGGTATGATAGAGCTAAAAATAAATGGTATAACAGAACCTAATTTAAAATCAAGATTATTAATGCAATTCATTTTAAATAAACCAAGATCATACTTAATTGTTAATGATGAACAAATTTTAACATTAAGACAAGAGGTTGATTATTTTAAAGGAATAAAAAAATTAAAACAAGGGATACCATTGCAACATATAACACATATGCAAGAATTTATGAAAATGAATTTTTATGTAGATAATGATGTGCTTATTCCAAGACCAGACACAGAAATTTTAGTTGAAGAAGTAATAAAAATTGTTAAAAATAATAATTTAACTAAAATATTAGATTTATGTACTGGAAGTGGAGCAATTGCAGTATCTCTTGCAAAATATATAGAAAATAGTGAAATAACAGCTATAGATATTAGCCCAAAAGCAATAAGAGTAGGTAAATTGAATGCAAAAAATAATAATGTAGAAAATCAGATAACATTTATAGAGTCTAATTTGTTTGAAAGAATTTCGCAAGAAAAATATGACATAATTGTTTCAAATCCGCCATACATAAAAAAACAAGTTATAGATACATTAAATATTGAAGTACAAAAAGAACCTTTAATTGCTTTAGATGGTGGAGAAGATGGTCTTGATTTTTATAGAAAAATAGTAAAAGAAAGTTATAAATATTTAAAAAAATATGGATATTTATGTTTAGAAATTGGGTATGACCAAAAAATAGATGTAATTGAACTAATAGAAAACGAAGAAAAATATCAAGATACATACTCAAAAAAAGACCTATATGGAAATGATAGAATAATTATTACAAAGGTTGGTGAATAATGTGTCTTTTTCATCAGATATAAAACAAGAATTAAATAATAATAGTAAATTAGTAAATAAAAAAATTGTTAAATATGAACTTATTGGATATTTAATGTCAAAAAATGTTTCAATATATAACAATATTTATGTAAAATTTTCAACAGAGAACGATTATAACATAAACCGATTTTCTAAATTGCTTTCAAATTTAAACATAGAACATAACATAGAAATTATACGGAAAAGTATTTATAATAACAGTATATATAAAAGATATAAATATTATAACAAATCAAAATAACCAAGTATATATTATTGAAAAAATGGAAGATTTACTAAAAAAACCAGAAGAGAATCTTAAAGCAATTATAAGAGGAGCTTTTTTACGGTTCTGGTTTTGTAAATAATCCTAAAAAAGAATATCATTTAGAAATAGACTTAAATAGCAGGAAAAATTTAGATATTATATTAGAAATACTTAAAAAATTTAAAATTTTAGTAAAAACAATGGAAAAACAAAATCAATATTCAATATACATAAAAGAAGGAGAACAAATATCAAGAGTGTTAGCACTAATTGGTGCAAATAAAGCTGTTATGCAGTTTGAAGAAATAAGAATTCAAAAAGAAATGAGAGGAAAAGTAAACAGACTTGTTAATTGTAAAACAGCTAATTTAAATAAAACCATAAATGCTTCAATAGAACAAATATCTGCAATAAAAAAGTTAAAAAAAGAAGGAAAATTTAATAAATTAGATGAAAATCTAAAAGAAATAGCAGAATTAAGAATAGAAAATCCAAATATATCTTTAATAGAACTTGGTAAATTATTAAAAAAGCCATTGGGAAAATCAGGAGTTAACTACAGATTAAAAAAAATAGTGGAAATATCTAAAAATAAAATTTAAATAACACAAGGTTTATAGGTAACCTCTTAAAAACCTAAATATATTATACAAGGATTACAAAATGGAATTAGGAATATATATACACATACCTTTTTGCAAAAAAAAATGTAATTATTGTGATTTCATATCATATTCAAATAAAACAAACTATAAACAATATTTTCAAGCTTTAAAAACAGAATTAAGTAGTTATAAATTAGAAAAATATAATGTAACAACTATATACATAGGAGGAGGAACACCATCATATGTAGATAGTTGTTATATTTATGAAATAATGCAAGAATTAAAAAATAAATTGAAAAAAAATAAAACAAAATTTGAAGATATAGAAATTACAATAGAAATTAATCCAGGAACAATAACATGTGAAAAAGTAAAAAAATATAAAGAAATAGGAATAAATAGAGTTAGTATTGGCTTGCAAACAGCAAATGATATATTATTAAAACAAATAGGAAGAATTCATAGCTATAAAGATTTTTTAGATACATATGAATTATTAAAAATAAATGACTTTAAAAATATAAATATAGATTTAATGATAGGCCTTCCAAATCAAACAATAACAGATATTAAAGAAGCATTAGAAAAAATAGTAAAACTAGAACCAAAACATATAAGCGTATATTCTTTAATAGTAGAAGAGGGAACAAAAATAGAAAAACAATTGTCTGAAGGAACTTTACAACTTCCATCAGAAGAATTAGAAAGACAAATGTATTGGTATGTAAAAAATAAACTTGAAAATTATGGATATAATCAATATGAAATATCAAATTTTTCTAAAATAGGATTTGAATCAAAACATAATTTGAACTGTTGGAATCAAAAAGAATATATTGGACTTGGACTTGCAGCTCATTCATATGTAAATGGAATTAGATATTCAAATACGTTAGATATTGAAAAATATACTAGTATACTAGAAAATAATCATGAATTAAAAGAAATAAGAAATATTGAAGAAATTCAAAATATAGAAGATAAGAAGAAAGAGTTTATGTTATTAGGTCTAAGAAAGCTAGAAGGTGTAAATATTTCAGAATTTAAACTTAAGTATTTAGAAAATCCAATTTATTTATTTAAAAATGAAATAAATAAACTTTCAAAAGAAGGATTAGTTTGTGTTGATGGCAATTATATAAAACTTACAAATAAAGGATTAGACTTTGCAAATATTGTTTTTGAAGAATTTGTATAAAAGATTATTTTTATTTACTTACTAAAACATTGAGATATATTTTAAAAATATCAATTTCTCGGCTTATTATAAAATTTAAGAAATTCTAACTTCTTTTTGGCATCCTTCCGCTATATGCGAACTTTTTCCAAAAAATTTCGTAAGAATTTCTAAAATTTTTTCATTCACATTCGTCATTGAATTTTCAAAATATATCTCAATGTTTTTTGATATTAATTTTTAAAAACATTAGCTTATAAAAGAAAAAATGTTCGCAAAAAGTATTGACAAAAATAAAAAAATAATATAAAATTGTAGCGAACAAACATTTTATATACTAGAAAAGTTTTACTTTCCTAGTATATAAAAGCTACAATTGCTAGCCCTTTGAGATTTTCTCCCTTTAGTCGAAAACTCAAATCGGGAGAGAACAAAGGGCAATTTGTTTTGAGTTGTTTTGTTCACGAAAGTATAAAGGAGGTCAAAAATGATAGCAACTCTACATATTAAAAACATAGGAATAATAGAAGACCTAAGCATTGAACTTAATAATGGTTTAAATGTATTAACAGGAGAAACAGGAGCTGGAAAAACACTTATAATAGACTCACTACAAATTATATCTGGTGGTAGATTTTCTAAAGAAATGATAAGAAAAGGTGAAACAAATTCATTTGTCGAATTATGCATGTATGAACCAGAAAATTCAAACTCAATAGATGGAAATATAATTGTTTCAAGAGAAATAAACCTAAATGGAAAAAACATGTGTAAAATAAATGGAAGAATGGTAACAGTTAACGAACTAAAAAAATTTATGAATAATTTTATAGAAATACATGGCCAAAGTGACAACCAAAATTTATTAGATGAAAAAGTACACTTAAAATACTTAGACAATTTTATAGGAAAAGAAATATTAAATGAAAAAACAAAATATGAAAATTTTTATACTAAATATACTGAAATAAAAAAAGAGCTTGAACAAAACTATGGAGATGACAAAGAAAGGCAAAGAAAACTAGATCTATTAAAATACCAAATAAATGAAATAATAGAAGCAAATCTTAAAGAAAACGAAGAAGAAGATTTAGAAGAAAAAAGAAAAATATTTTTAAACTCAGAAAAAATATCAGAAAATCTAAACCAAACAGATAAAATACTTGAAGAAAATGTAATAGAAGGAATAAATATTGCAATAAGAGCACTAGAAAAAATTGAAAATATAGATGAAAAATATAACAAAATAAATACTTGTCTTAAAAATTCATATTATGAATTACAAGAATTAGAAAGAGATGTAAATAATTATAAAAACGAAATTTATTTTGATGAAGAAGAAAGAAATTATACAGAAGAAAGACTTGACCTAATTTATTCATTAAAAAGAAAATATGGAAATAGCATAAAAGAAATATTAGAATATTTAAATCAAATTCAAGAAGAAGTTATACATATAGAAAATTTAGAAGAATACAATAATAAATTGAAAAAAGAGCAAGAAAAAACAATAAAAGAAATGAATTGTATTGCACAAAAATTAAACAAAATAAGAACAGAATATGCAAAAAAATTAAGTAATAGTATTAATGAAGAATTGGCTGATCTTGAAATGAAAAATGCAAAAATAAATGTAAAAGTTACATATACAGAAGAATTTTATAAGCATGGAAAGGATATTGTCAAATTTTACATAAAAACAAATGTCGGAGAAGACGAAAAAGAGCTTTCAAAAATTGCTTCAGGTGGCGAAATTTCAAGGGTTATGCTAGCAATAAAAAAAGTATTGGCTGAATTTGATGAAATTCCTGTACTTATATTTGATGAAATAGATACAGGAATAAGTGGAAATGCTGCAAATGCTGTTGCAAAAAAATTAAAGGCTATATCAAAAAAACATCAAATAATGTGTATATCTCATTTACCAAATATAGCAGCAATGGCAGATTATAATTATTTTATAAGTAAAAATATAAAAGGTGAAAGAACAAAAACACAAATAAAATTACTAAATGAAAAAGAAGTAATAGAAGAAATAGCTAGAATATCATCAGGAGAAATAAACGAAATTAGTATAAATTATGCTACAAATTTAAGAAAAAAAGCATCATAAAATAAAAATGCAATAATAGTAATCCAGCAAAATTAATAAAAAACCTAAAATTTTTTCATTCATATTCTATAATAATTTTTTGTCAAAAAATGTTGTATTTTTTCATATTTGTGTTAAAATATAATAGTATGATTAATAAAGGGAGGAAAATAAATGAAAAAGAAAATTTTTACTGGTTTATTTTTAATACTTATTTTAATGGCAAACATTTCATTTGCTTCATATAGCACTGTTACAATGAGTGTTGTAGAAGAGCCAGTTTGCACAATAGAATTAGGAGAAAATTCTAAATTTGAGAAAAAACTAATATCTAAAGATTTAGCAAATAAAGAAGTTACATTACAATTACAAGTTACAAACGGAGAAGAAGATTTCAAACCTACTGGAGAAATCATGTTACTTATAGACAACTCTGCAAGTATGAAAGAAAATTCAAATGACGGAAAATTAAGAAAAGACTTAGTTTTTGAATCTGCTAAAACTTTAATTTCTAATTTGTTAGAAGATAACACAAAACTAAAAATTGGTGTTGCAAGTTTCTCAACAAATATTGATGTTTCAAAAGAAGGAACATTAGAAGATGCTTCTTTAGTTTCAGAATTAAGTAATGACAAAACAGCTTTAACTAGTGCTATATCAAACATTGAAGCTAATGGACCTAGAACAGACTTACAAGCAGGTTTAAAAGTAGCTACTTCAGGTTTTAGTACAGAAGCAAATAACAAATATCTTATAGTACTAACAGACGGTGTTCCAAACGTAGCTGTTGATTATGACAAAACTTATTATTCAGATGATGTAATAAACAAAACAAAACAAGAACTATTAGACATAAACACAAAAGGAATTAATCTTATAACAATGTTAACAGGAATTGATACAGAAGACTATGTTCCTTCAACTACAACAAAATCTTTTAGTGAAATAATAAAAGAAATTTTTGGAACTCCAGAGGCTCCAACAGCTGGTAAATTTTATTATGTAACAGATTCTGAAATAGAAAAAACAATAACAACAGATATATATAATGACTTATTACCTATTTCAAAAAGCATAAAAAATATTAAAATTGTTGACTATTTCCCAGAAGAAATAATTAAAAATTTTGATTTTGCATATGTAACAAAAGCAAATATTGGTGATATTTCAGCAGCTGTTGATACAACCAATAATTCAATTACATGGACTATACCAGAATTAAAAAGTGGTGAAACAGCAAATGTTCAATATAAATTAAAACTAAAAGAAAATTTTGATGAAAAAATTGTAGATAAAATATTAAATACAAACGAAAAAGTAGATATAACATATACAGACTATAACAATAAAGAACAAGCTAAAACATCAAATATTTCTCCAAAATTAAAACTTACTGAACCACCTGTTGTTTTACCAAAAGCAGGTACAACATTACTAATTGGATTTATAGTATTATCATTTGGAATAGCAATATTTACATTTACTAAATTTTTAATTTTAAAAAATACTTTAAAATAGAAATGTATATTAAATCATTTTATAGTGCAGTAGAATGATTAAAAAAATATAAGAAAACATTGAAAGTACAATTTTTAAATTTATTGTACTTTCAATGTTTTTTAGTTAAAAAACAAATAAGAAATTTGAAAAATCTGTTTATCAAGTTATAATTTGACTTTCAATATTTAATAACCTATTGTATTTTGCAATTCTATCTGTTCTGCATGGTGCACCAGTTTTTATTTGTCCTGCATTTACACCAACAGCAATATCTGCTATTGTTGTATCTTCTGTTTCACCAGATCTATGAGAAATAATTGTTTTATATCCATTCTCTTTTGCCATTTCAATTGTATCTAATGTTTCAGTTAATGTTCCTATTTGGTTAGGTTTTATTAAAATTGCATTTGCTATTTTCTTCTCTATTCCTGTTTTTAATCTTTTAGGATTTGTAACAAATAAGTCATCTCCAACTAGTTGAATTTTGTTGCCTAACTCATCTGTTAATTCTTTCCATGTTTTCCAATCTTCTTCAGCTAAACCATCTTCGATTGATGCTATTATAGGATATTTATTGCATAATTCTATTAAATATTGTTTCATTTCATTTTTGTTTTTTAATGTATCAGTTTTCCAAAAGTAATAGCCTTCTTTACCTTTTTTTTGAGCTTCTTCATACATTTCTGTACTAGCAACATCTAAAGCAAGTTTAATGTCTTCTATTGGTTTATAGCCTGCTTTTTTTATTGCTTCAATTATACATTCTATTGCTTCTTCTTCGTTTTTAAGATTTGGTGCAAAACCACCTTCATCACCAACAGCAACACTGTGACCTTTATCTTTTAGTACTTTTTTTAATGTATGATAAATTTCTGTTCCAATTCTTAATTTTTCTGTAAATGTTACATGTTTTACTGGCATTATCATAAATTCTTGAATATTTATGTTATTATCTGAATGTTTTCCACCATTTAAAATATTCATCATAGGAACTGGCATTTCTCTTCCATATATGCCACCTATATATTCGTAAAGCTCTATACCTAAAGAATTTGCTGAAGCTTTTGCAATGGCTAAAGATACTCCTAGTAAACTATTTGCACCTAAATTAGATTTGTTTGGAGTATCATCTAATTTTACTAGCTCAGAGTCAATTTTTCTTTGATTGTAAATATTCATACCTATTAATTTTTTAGATATTTTTTTGTTTACATTTTCAACAGCTTTTTGAACACCTTTTCCCATATAACGATTTTTTTCTCCATCACGTAATTCTACAGCTTCAAAACTTCCTGTAGATGCTCCAGATGGTACACAAGCAATACCTTTTGAATTGTCTTCTGCTGTTACTTCTACTTGAATTGTTGGATTACCTCTAGAGTCTAATATTTCTAAGGCTTTAATTTGTTTTATAGCTAAAAAATTTTTCAAATTTCTCAGTCCTTTCTATTTTATAAATTTTTTTTAGTATGCCTTTAATTTTAAGTTTTTATACAATATTAAATTATTTATGAATAAAAAAATATTTTATGTACATACTTAGAAAAAGTAAATATATATGGAGGTATATATAAATGCAAGAAAAAAATGGTTATGAAAACGAAGTAGGAGAGGATTCTACAAAATATGGTGAATTTATTAGTTCATATTTTGCATGGGTTTCGTTACCAAACCAAAAAGAAATTGTAAATAGATTAGAAAATATAACAAAAAAGAACATAAAAGAAAAATAAAAGTCAAAAATTGTGAAAAAAGACAAAAAAATAAGAAAAAGTGAGAAAAAAGGAGATAACAAAAGAAAAAACTTTAAATTGAAACACAAAAGTCAAAGAAGGTCAAAGATAAAGATTGCACATTATAAAAAAATAAGTATAATATATATTATAAGTCAAAGAAAGTCAAAAACAAGAAAGGAAAATGAATATGAGAATGTCAGATGTTATAGAAGAATTTATAAAAGAATTATTTGATGAGAAAGAATCAATAGAAATACAAAGAAACGAATTAGCAGAACAGTTTAATTGTGTACCATCTCAAATAAACTATGTAATTTCTACAAGATTTAAGCCTTCTCAAGGTTATTATGTCGAAAGCAAAAGAGGTGGAGGAGGTCACATTACAATAAAAAAAGTTAATAATACAAAAGAAGATTATATTATGTATATAATAAAAAATATTGGAAATGAAATAACAGCAAATGAAGTAAATATTTTATTAAGTGATTTTTTAACATATGACATAGTAACAGCAAAAGAAGCAAAGCTTTTAAAAGTAGCAACAAGTGATAATGTATTACAATTAGATAAACAAACAAAAGATAAAGTTAGAGCAAGAATTTTAAAAAATATGTTATTAAATTTATAAGGAGGAGATTAATATGTTATGTGATAATTGTAAAAAAAGAGAGGCAAATGTTAGATATTCAGAAAATATAAATGGAAGGACAAAAGAATTAAATTTATGTGAAGAATGTAGTAAAAAGCTAGGAATTACAAATATGAACTTTAATATGCCAATTGATTTTTCAAGCTTTTTTGGAGAATTTATGGAAGATTTCAAAACTCCAGAATTTATGCCACTTTTAAGTAATGTAAAAACATTAAAATGTGATAATTGTGGATATAGTTTTGATGACATTGTAAATAAAGGAATGTTAGGTTGTGAAGAATGTTATGATATATTTGAAGAAAAATTAGACCCTATAATAAAAAGAATTCAAGGAGCTAATAGACATACAGGAAGATTAGGAAAAATTATAGACAATAAAGTAGACAAAAAAATAAATAATAATAATGAACAATCAAATGATTCTAAAAATACAAGTAAGCTAGAAAAATTACAAATGGATTTAAAACAAGCAATTAAAGAAGAAAAATATGAAGAAGCAGCAAAAATCAGAGATGAAATAAAAAAATTAGAAAAATAGAAATATCTAGTTAGTACATTATTTATTTTAGGAGGGAGAAAAAATGAATTGGTATTTACAAAGTAGTAATGACTCAGATGTTGCAATAAGCACAAGAATAAGATTTTCAAGAAATATACATGTTTATAAATTTAAACTAAATAAAGAAGAAACAATGCAATTAGAAAAAGAAATAAATAATAATTTATATAAAATTGGTTATGGATTAAAATTTTTAAAATTAAAAGATATGGATGACATAACAAAAATGAGTTTAGTCGAAAAAAATTTAATTAGTCCAGAATTTGCACTAAACAAAAATGAAGATGGTAGTATATTGTTAAATGATGAAGAAAATATATGCATAATGATTGGTGAAAAAAATCATTTAACTATTCAAGTTTTTAATTGTGGTTTATGTTTGCAAGATACACTAAATTTAGCAATTGAAGTTGACCAAAAAATAGATGAAATTTTTAATTATGCTAAAAGCAAAGAATATGGATACTTAACTGCATACCCAAATAACCTTGGAACAGCAATGCGTGCATCTGTAATGGTTCATTTACCAGCACTCTCACAAACAAAAAATACAAGAAAAATATTAGAAGCAATTAGCAATTTTGGTATAAATATAAGAGGTGTTTATGGTGAAAACACAGAAAGCACAGGAGATATGTATCAAATATCAAATAAATATACATTAGGTATGACAGAAACAGAAATTATACAAAGTTTAAATGTTATTGTAGAAAAAATAATAGAACAAGAAAGAACTGCAAGAAAATTTCTTACAAAAGATGATATTTCACTAGAAGATATGATTTATAGAAGCTATGGAATTTTAAGCAATTGTAGAAAAATATCATCAAAAGAAGCTAGAAAATTGTTATCAAGTATAAAATTAGGCACAGATTTAGGCATATTAAAAGAATTAACAGATTTAAAAATCAAAAAATTGTACTTATATACAAAGCCAGCAAGTTTACAAAAATATTTAGGTGAGCAATATGAAGGAATAGAAAGAGACGTAAAAAGAGCAGAAATTATAAAACAAATAATTAATGAATAGGAGGGATAAAAATGGTATACAAATTTACTAATAGAGCAAAAAAAGCTGTTGAAATAGCAAATGAGGTAGCTCTGCAATTAGGACATAATTATATAGGAACTGAACATATTTTATATGGATTGGTTAAAGAAGGAAGTGGAGTAGCTTCAAAAGTACTTGAAAATCAAGGAGTAAAACCAGAAGATGTTATTAATGTTATTGTTGATTTAATAGGAAATGAAGAACCAATAAGTGGAACTTTAGGATTTACTCCTAGAACAAAAAGAGTAATAGAAAATGCATTTATTGAAGCCAGAAAACTAGGATATAATTATATAGGAACAGAGCATTTATTAATAGGTATTTTAAAAGAAGGTGATAGTGTAGCAGGCCGTATTTTATTAGAACTTGATGTTAATATTTCAAAATTATATGGGGAAATTATTAGGGTAATAAATGAAGGTGAAGAATTAACTGGTGAAGATAAAAATTCACAAAAAGATAAAAGAATAGGAAGCTATAATCAAACACCTACATTAAATCAATTTGGTGAAGACTTAACCAAAAAGGCTATTGAAGGTAAACTTGACCCTATAATAGGAAGAAAAGAAGAAATAGAAAGAGTAATACAAATATTGTCTAGAAGAACAAAAAACAATCCTTGTTTAATTGGTGAACCTGGAGTTGGTAAAACAGCTGTTGTAGAAGGGCTTGCACAAAAAATTGTTGCAGGAGATGTTCCAGAAATATTAAAAGAAAAAAGAGTTGTAAGTATGGATATTTCTAGCATGGTAGCTGGTGCAAAATATAGAGGTGACTTTGAAGAAAGAATAAAAAAAGCTCTAGAAGAAGTTAAAAAAGCAGGAGATATAATTTTATTTATAGATGAAATTCATATTATTGTAGGAGCAGGTGCAGCAGAAGGTTCAATTGATGCAGCAAATATTTTAAAACCACTACTTGCAAGAGGTGAAATACAATTAGTTGGAGCTACAACTTTAAAAGAATATAGAAAATATATTGAAAAAGATTCAGCACTAGAAAGAAGATTTAGTCCTGTAACAGTAAATGAACCAAATATTAAAGATACAATAAAAATATTAAAAGGTATTAGAGATAAATATGAAGCACATCATGGAGTAAAAATTAGTGATGAAGCAATTGAATCAGCAGTAAAGATGAGTTCTAGATATATAAATGATAGATTTTTACCAGATAAAGCAATTGATTTAATAGATGAAGCAGCATCTAAAGTAAAATTAAAAACATATACAGAACCAGACATAGTAAAAAAATTACAAGAAGAAGTTGACACAATGCAAAAAGATAAAGAAGAAGCAGTAAGAAATCAAGAATTTGAAAAAGCTGCTGAATTAAGAGATCAAGAACAAAAATTATTACAAAAATTATTAAAAGAGCAAAGCAAATGGAAAAATAAAAATACAAAAAAGGTAATGAATATTACAGAAGAAAACATAGCAGAAGTTATTGCAAGTTGGACAGGAATTCCAGCAAATAAAATAACAGAAGATGAAAATACTAGACTTAAAAACTTAGAACAAAATTTGCATAAAAGAGTAATTGGTCAAAATGAAGCAATAGAAGCGGTTAGCAAGGCAATAAGAAGAAGTAGAGTTGGTTTAAAAGATCCAAATAGACCAATAGGTTCGTTTCTATTTCTTGGACCTACAGGAGTTGGTAAAACAGAATTATCTAAAGCACTTGCTGAATGTTTATTTGGTGATGAAAATGCAATGATAAGAATAGACATGTCTGAATATATGGAACCACATTCTGTTTCAAAATTAATAGGTTCACCTCCAGGATATGTTGGTTTTGATGAAGCTGGTCAATTAACAGAAAAAATAAGAAGAAGACCATATTCTGTAATATTATTTGATGAAATTGAAAAAGCACATCCAGATGTAATGAATATGTTGCTACAAATATTAGAAGATGGAAGGTTAACAGATAGTCAAGGAAGAACAGTTAACTTTAAAAATACTGTAATAATAATGACTTCAAATATTGGTGCAAGATTAATAACAGAAAAGAAATCATTAGGATTTGCAAATGCAACAAAACAAAAAGAAGAAAGTGATTATGAATCTACTAAAAAAGATGTTATGGAAGCTTTAAAAAAGGAATTAAGACCAGAATTTATAAATCGTATAGATGAAATAATAGTATTCCATAAATTAACACAAGAAGAAATAAATCAAATAGTAGATATTATGCTAGAAAAAGTTGTAAAAAGACTAGAAATACAAAAAATTAAAATAGAACTAGAACCAGAAGTAAAAGATCTTATTATTAAACAAGGTATTGATAAAAATTTTGGTGCAAGGCCTTTAAGAAGAACAATACAAAGAATTTTGGAAGACAGACTAGCAGAAGAAATATTAGATGGAAACTTACAAAAAAATAAATTAAATAAGATTGGTGTAAAAGACGAAAAGGTAATTGTTGAAAATATGTAGAAATATGTTGAAAATTGCGATGAAAACTTGAAAAAAAAATTACAAAATATTGAAAATTAAATAAAAAAATAATAAAATAGAATACAAATAGAAAAATATTTGTATTCTATTATTTTTGCTTTTTTTCTATGTTATAATATTTATCATCAGTAAAACCAGCAAGCCATGATGGTGAAACATTAAAAAAATTTGCCATTTTTAATATACCACTTGGACCGATTTTAGAGATCTTACCATTTGCATATTTACAAATAGTTCCTTTAGATTTAAATCCTAGTTCTTTAGCTATAAAATCATAATTATATTTAGAATCTTTTATAAGTTTACTTAGTCTTTGTGCAAAAATTTCGTCCAACTTAATACCCCCCTAAAATCTTTTTTTCGATTATAACATCTAAATTATAAAATGTAAATAAACTACCACTAATACTATGAAAAAAAACAAAAAAAATAGATAATGTATTGACAAAACATGGGAAAAATTATATCATGTTTCCTAGCAGGAAACGGAGGAGATAAAATGGAACCAAACATAATTGGAGAAAGAATAAAGTTATTAATGAAAAAGCAAAATTTAACAATAGAAAATTTAGCCGATTTAATGCATATAAAAAAAGAAGTATTACACAAAAAATTAGAAGGGGAAGAAGAATTTTACATAGAAGAAATGGGTAAAATTGTAGAAATTTTTAATTTAAGCATAAAAGAATGTGATGAATTATTTTTTAAATAGAGGCTTTTTCATAAGTACACAAGTTATTAATGTCTGCTTTTGTTCTATAGTTGAAAAAAGTAACTATGCATGATATAATACAGAAAATTTTAAAAATAGGTGATATCATGTTAGAAAAAATTAACTCGCCAGAGGATGTAAAAAAATTAAACATAAATGAAAAAAAACAATTAGCAGAAGAAATAAGAAAATATATATTAGAGGTAGTGTCAAAAAATGGAGGACATCTTGCCTCTAATTTGGGTGTTGTTGAACTAACAATAGCATTGCACAGTGTCTTTAATGTACCAACAGATAAAATAGTATGGGATGTTGGGCATCAATCTTATGTTCATAAAATTATAACAGGAAGAAGAGAAGAATTAAAAAATATTCGAAAATTAGAAGGAATAGCAGGTTTTCCAAAAACAAATGAATCAGAATCAGACTGTTTTAATACAGGACACAGTAGTACTTCTATTTCTGCTGCACTTGGAATGGCAAGAGCAAGAGATTTAAAAGGAAAAGACAATAATGTATTAGCAGTAATTGGAGATGGAGCTTTAACAGGTGGAATGGCATTAGAAGCCTTAAATGATGCAGGTTGTAGCAAAACAAAAATAACTGTTATATTAAATGACAATGAAATGAGCATATCTAAAAATATTGGAGGATTAAATAAATTTTTAAGTAAATTAAGATCAAAAAAGTTATATAAAACAACAAATGTTACAGTAAAAAAAGCACTATATAAAATACCTGTAATAGGAGAATTAATAGTAAAACTAATTCAAAAAATTAAGAGAAGTATAAAACCATTAATTATTTCAAAAATGTATTTTGAAGACATTGGGTTTAAATATTTAGGTCCAGTTGATGGTCATAACATAGAAGAATTAGAAAGCATATTAAAAATAAGCAAACAAATAGAAGAACCAGTATTAATACATGTTTTAACTAAAAAGGGAAAAGGTTATAAAATAGCTGAAGAAAATCCAGATAAATATCATGCAACAGGGCCATTTAATATAGAAACAGGTAAAAGCAAAAAAGAAAAGAAAAAAGATTATTCAAAAGTATTTGGCGAAAAATTAACAGAAATAGCTAATAAAAATGAAAATGTTGTTGCAATAACTGCATCAATGAGAGATGGAACAGGATTAGGAGAATTTGCAAAAAAATTTCCTAACAGATTTTTTGACGTAGGAATAGCTGAACAACATGCATTATGTTTAGCTGCAGGAATGACCAAAGAAGGAATAATACCAGTAGTACCTTTATATTCATCTTTTTATCAAAGGGGATATGATCAAGTAATACATGATATTGCAATGCAAAACTTACCTGTTGTAATGTGTGTAGATAGAGCTGGAGTTGTAGGACAAGATCGGAGAAACACATCAAGGTACATTAGATATGGCATTTTTTAGATTAATACCAAATTTAACAATAATGGCTCCAAAAGATTTTATAGAATTACAAGATATGTTAGAATTTGCAGTTAATTTAAATAAACCTGTTTCAATTAGATACCCAAGAGGTGGAGAAGACGAATACAAAATGGCAAAACATGAAAAAATAGAATTAGGCAAAGCAGAAATTTTGAAAGAAGGAACAGATTTAACAATTATTGCAATAGGAAAAATGGTTTCAAAAGCAATGAAAATTGCAGAAAAACTAAAAAAGGAAAATAATTTAAACATAGAAGTTATAAATGCAAGATTTTTAAAACCATTAGATAAAAAAACAATAAAAAAATCCATATTAAAAACCAAAAATGTTATAACAATAGAAGATGGAACCATAATAAATGGTCTAGCTACAGCCATAAAAGAACTTATAATAGATGAAAAATTAAAAGAAATAAATATAAAAAGTTATGCATATCCAGATGAATACATAAAACATGGAACAGTTGATGAACTTGAAGATATTTATGGCTTAAGTATAGAAAAAATCACTTCTTATATAACAAATATAAAAACTTTAAAACAGAAAAAAGACAAGACCAGAAAGGGATGTTAATTTAAATGGACAAAACTCAAATATTAAAAGAATATAAAAGACAAGAAGAAAAAATTTGTTTAGCACAAATATTAGATAAAATAGAATTTTCAAAAACAAAAGATAAAATTGAAACAACAGATTTCCTAGATATGTATCAAGTTTCATTAGTTAAGAATTTTTTTAGAAAAATACAATTTGAAAACTACCAATTATATGGTGGATATGAAGAATCTGAAAGAAAAATTGCAATTATATATACAGAAAAATATGATGAAAAAATGATAGAAAAAAATTATGCACAAATGCTTAAAATAGTAAGAATAAGACTTCCAGAAGAAACAAAAGGAAAATATACACATAGAAACTATTTAGGTGGAATAGTTAAATTAGGCTTAAATAGAGAAAAAGTTGGAGATATAATTGTTACAGATGAAGGAGCTGACATTATTACTGTTAACAGTTTTGCAGAAATATTGAAAGCTCAACTTGGAACATTAACAAGATTTGAAAATAGCAATATAACAATAGAAGAAATAGAAAATTTAACTAAAAAAGAAGTTAAAGTAGAACAAATAAAAATTATAGTGCCATCATTAAGAATAGATAATATAGTTTCAGATTTAGCAAGAACTTCAAGAAGCAAAGCAGTACAAATAATGGCACAAGAAAGAGTTTTTATAAATGGACAGAATGAGACAAAACCTTCAAAACAAATAAAAATGAATGATATAATTACAATAAGAGGAAAAGGTAGATTTATTATAAAAGAAACAGCAGGAAGTACAAGAAGTGGCAGAACAGTTTTAGTTATAGAAAAATATGTTTAGGAGACTTAAAAAATGAATGCAAAATATTTAAAAAAATTAGAATATAATGAAATCATAAAAAAATTGAGTAATTATTGTGAAACATACATTGGAAAAGAAATAGCAAATGTGCTATTGCCATCTAATAACAAAGAAGAAGTTAGAAAATTATTAAGAGAAACTGAAGAAGCTGTTAACTTAATATATAGAAATTCTACTCCTATATTTGAACAAATAGAAGATGTTACATTTGAAATAAAAAAACTTGAAAGTAATAGTGCACTTTCTGCAAAATCACTTTTAAATATTTCAAAAATATTTAGATTAGCACAAAATTTGAAAGATTACTATAATAAAGATTTTTTAGACATAGCAGAATTTCCGAGTTTAACAAATTTATTTAATAATTTATATTCTAATAAAGGAATTACAGAAAAAATATTTTCTTCTATAATTGATGAAAATACAATAGATGATAAAGCTTCAAAAAATTTAAAATCAATTAGAAGCAAAAAAAGAAAAATTGAACAAGATATAAAAAGCAAATTAAATGATTTAATACATTCTTCTGCAAATTCTAAATATATACAAGAAAATGTTATAACAATTAGAAACGAAAGATATGTAATTCCTGTAAAAGAAGAATATCGTACACAAATACGAGGATTTATACATGATATATCAAATGGTGGTTCTACAGTTTTTATAGAGCCTATATCTGTATTTGAAATGAATAATGAACTAAATAAATTAAATATAGATGAAACACAAGAAATAGAAAAAATATTGTTTGAATTAACAAAAATATTTTTTCCATATGTAAACGAAATAACTGAAGATATAAAAATAATTGGAAAATTAGATTTTATTTTCGCAAAAGCCAAATTTTCAAAAGCTTTGAATGCTGTAACACCTATCATAAACGAAAAAAAAGAAATATGCTTAAAAAATGCTAGACACCCTTTAATAGAAAGCAAAAAAGTAGTACCAATTACATTAGAACTAGGAAATGAATTTTCAGTTTTAGTAATTACAGGACCAAATACAGGAGGAAAAACTGTAACATTAAAAACAGTTGGACTGCTTATTTGTATGGCATGTAGTGGACTTAATATTCCATGTGATCAAAATTCAAGTATATATGTTTTTGATAATATATTTGCAGATATAGGAGATGATCAAAGTATTAGTGAATCACTAAGTACATTTTCTGCACATATGAAAAATATAGTAGAAATAACTAATAATGCAACTGAAAATTCATTAATATTAGTTGATGAACTTGGTTCTGGTACAGATCCATTAGAAGGTGCAAATTTAGCAATTAGTATTTTAGACTATTTTAAATCTATATCAAGCTTAACAATTGCTACAACTCATTATCAAGAATTAAAACAATATGCACTTGTTACAAAAGAATTTGAAAATGCATCTGTTGAATTTGATGTTCAAACATTAAGTCCAACATATAGGCTGCTAGTTGGAATACCTGGAAAGAGTAATGCCTTTGAAATTAGTAAAAAATTAGGATTAAGCGAAAATATAATAAAAAAAGCAAAATCTCAAATGAGTTCATCTCAAATAGATATAGAAAATTTACTTAAAAATATATATGATAATAAATCTTTAATTGAAAAAGAAAAAAAGCAAATTGAAGAAAAACTTTCAAATATATCAAATTTAGAAGAATTATTAAAAAGAGATAATACCAAATTAAAAGTTGAAGAAAAAGACATTATAAATAATGCAAAAGTACAAGCAAGAAATATATTATTAGAAGCCAAAGAAGAAGCTAGTTTAATTATAAAACAAATGAATTCAAAAGGAAGCTCTAAAGAATTAAATAATTTAAGAAATGACTTAAATAATAAAATAAAAAATATAAAGTTAGAAGAAGAAATAAGTGAAAACAAAGAAAAAGTAAAACCTGAAGAAATAAAAAAGGACATGGAAGTATATATAAAAAATTTATATACAATAGGAACTATTATATCTACACATGTTTCAAAATCAAACGAAATTCAAGTACAAATTGGAAGCATAAAAACAAATGTAAATATAAATAATTTGGCAAA
Organism: uncultured Clostridia bacterium; assembly: GCA_934157205.1. Classification (GTDB taxonomy): domain Bacteria; phylum Bacillota; class Clostridia; order TANB77; family CAG-508; genus CAG-269. The sequence continues at coordinate 21,763 of CAKPHJ010000004.1, read as the reverse complement.
AATAAAAAATAAAAGTAAAAAACAAGAAAATAAAAGTACATCACATATTAATATTTCCAAAACAAAAAATGCAAAAACAGAAATAAATGTTATTGGATTAAATGTTTCAGAGGCAATATTTGTAGTAGATAAATTTTTAGATGACTGTAGTTTAGCTAAATTGCAAACTGTAAGAATAGTTCATGGAAAAGGAACAGGCAAATTAAGAGAAGGAATTCATAAATTTTTAAAAACAAATTCTCATGTAGAATCCTTTCGTATAGGAACATTTGGAGAAGGAGAAATGGGAGTTACAGTAGTAAAAATGAAAAAATAATTGCAAAATAACAAAACTTGTGGTATAAAAGATATATCAAGATGTATGAAAAAAAACGAGAAGAGGTGGAAGCATGATAAAAGCATATGCTAAGTCAGATATAGGTAAAGTAAGAGAAATAAACGAAGATTATTACTATATATCTAACTCACTAGATGAAGTTCAATTATACATGTTGGCAGATGGAATGGGTGGCTACAATCGGAGGAGAAGTAGCAAGCAAACTTGCAGTAGAATCAGCAAAAAACTATATAGAAAATAATTTTAAAGAAATAGAAAAAGATAAAGAAAGTATTTTACAATTAATAGGAAGTAGCATGGAATATGCAAATATGGTTGTATATGAAAAATCAAGAGAAAATAAAGAATTAGAAAAAATGGGTACTACTTTAGAAATATGTTTAATATATAATAATAAGGTATTTATCGGACATGTTGGAGATAGTAGAATTTACAGAATAAGAAAAGAATTCATGCGAAAACTAACACAAGACCATAGTTATGTTCAAAAATTAGTAAAAGATGGAACAATAACTAAAGAAGAGGCAGAAAAACATCCGCAAAAAAATATGCTTATGAAAGCATTAGGGTGCAATGCTTTTGTAGAACCAGATGTAATGGTAAAAGGTTTTTTAAAAGATGACATTTTAATAATAAATTCAGATGGACTAACAAACTTAGTACCACAAAACGAAATATTTAATTTAGTCAAAAAAGATATTGAAAGAGCACCAAAAGAACTAATAGAAATAGCAAACAAAAATGGTGGTTATGACAATATAACAGTTGTAATAATAAAAAACATATAAACTTTCAAATTATACTAATAACTTATTTAAGGTCTTTATACCTTAAGAAAGGAACGGGGATAAAATATGAATTTAGAAGGAAAGTTACTTGGAAGCAGATACGAAATTATAGAAAAAATAGGTAATGGGGGAATGGCTACTGTTTATAAAGCAGTAGATAAAATTTTAAAAAGAAATGTAGCAGTAAAAGTACTAAAAGATGAATTTACCACTGATGACGAATTTATAAAAAGATTTGAAGTAGAAGCTCAATCTGCTGCCAGACTTACACATGCTAATATTGTTTCAATATATGATGTTGGATCAGAAGAAAATTTATATTATATTGTAATGGAATTAATACAAGGAAAAACACTTAAAGAAATTATAATTGAAGAAAGAGGACCATTACCATGGAAATGGTCTGTAAATGTTGCAATACAAATAGCTTCTGCACTTGAAATGGCTCACAAAAACAATATAATTCATAGAGATATAAAACCACATAATATAATAATAACAGAAGACGGAGTAGCAAAAGTAACAGATTTTGGAATAGCAAAAGCTGTATCAAATTCTACAATTACAGCATTTGGAACAACAATGGGGTCAGTGCATTATTTTTCACCAGAACATGCAAGAGGTGGTTTTACAGATGCAAAGTCAGACTTATATTCTTTAGGAGTAGTAATGTATGAAATGCTTACAGGAAGAGTACCATTTGAAGCAGACACGCCAGTTTCAGTAGCATTAAAACATATGCAAGAAGAACCAGAAGAACCAATAAATTTAAATCCAAACATTCCAGTAGCTGTTAACAAAATAATAATGAAAGCACTACAAAAAGATGTTACACTTAGATATCAAACTGCAACTGAAATGTTAATAGATTTAAAAAAATCATTAAAAGATCCTGAAGGTGATTTTGTCGAACAATTAGAATATGACCCAACAGCACGTACACAAAAAATAGATACAAATGCTTATAATCAAAATGACAATAAATATAATAAAAAAGGCAAAAAAGATGGAAAACTAAAAGCATTTATTAAAAATCATAAAGCACTAAGTATTATTTTAGGACTTATACTTTTATTTGCATTAAGTTTAGGTGGAACTTTAGCAGTATTACATATTACAAATCCACCAGAAGTAGAAATGCCTAATGTAGTTGGCCTTTCAAAAGAAGAAGCACAAAAAGAAATTGAAAGTGCAAATCTTGTTTTTGAGATAGAAAAAGAAGAATATAATAAAGATGTACCAGAAGGCTTTATTATTTCACAAGATCCAGCATATAAAGAAAAATACAATAAAGTCAAAGAAAAAAGTACTGTAAAAGTAGTAGTAAGTAAAGGGCAAGAAAAGGCTGTAGTTCCAAAAGTGGTTGGAATGGAAAAAGATGAAGCTATAAAAGCATTGGAAGATGCAAACTTAAAAGCAGAAGTTATAGAAGAAACAAGTAAAAAAGTTCAAGAAGACCATGTAATAAGCCAAGAAACAGAGGCAAATACAGAAATTTATGCAGGTGATACAGTTAAAATACATGTAAGTATAGGAACTGGAATTAAACAAGTAACAGTAGTAAGTGTTGTTGGTCAAGACGAAGAAACAGCAAAGAAAACACTAACAGATTTAGGATTAAAAGTAAATGTAAATTATGCTACAGCTACAACTGAAAATGGAATAACAACAAAACAAAGTATAGAAGCAAATAAAGTAGTAGATGAAGGTACAACAATAACAATAACAGTAAATAAAGTAGCAGAAAAGAAAGATTTAAAAGTAAATATTAATGTTAAATCTATTACAGGAGGATATAAGGCAGAAGAAAATATAGCAAACGAATCACAACAAACAGTAAGTAAAAAAGTTAATATAAAAGTAAATAATGAAACAAGAACAGGAATAGATAAAAACAGTTCAAATTATTCTGTAACTTTATCTGGAAAAAATGGCGAAAGTGGAAAAATTACAGTTGTTATAACAGATCAAACAACTGGAGAAACACTATATTCTTCAGAAAAAGACATAACATATGGAACACAAGATTTAGTAACATTTGATTAAATCAAAACAGTCTAGTTGAAATCTAGACTGTTTTTTAGTATAATAAGTAAGAAAAGAGGGAAAAATGCAAGGTAAAATTATAGAAAATATATCAAATTTATATAAAATAAAAGTAAATAATAATATATATGAAGCAACAGCTAGAGGAAAATTCAAAAAAGATGAAATAAGTCCTGTAGTTGGTGACAATGTAAAAATAGAAATAATAGACGAAAAAAATAAAAAAGCAGTAATAGAAGAAATATGTGAAAGGCAAGTATATATAAAAAGACCTAAACTTGCTAATATATCACAAATTATTTTTGTTGTTTCTAGTAAAGATCCAAAACCCGATTTATTAATGTTAGACAAACAAATTGCCTTTGCTGAATTTATAGGGGTTAAAATTGTAATTGTTTTAAATAAAACAGATCTAGACAAAAAACACGAATTTGAATTTATAAAACAAACCTATGAAAATATAGGTTATAAGGTAATTTTAACAAATGCAAAAAGTGGAGAAGGCATAAATGAACTTAAAATTGAATTAAAAAATAATATTAATGCATTTTCTGGCAATTCGGGAGTGCGGAAAATCAACATTAATAAATTCAATTTTTGAAAATAATATAACAAAAGAAGGGGAGATAAGCAAAAAAAATAAAAGAGGAAAAAACACTACAACATCGATTAAATTGTATGAAATAGACCAAAGCACATATATTGCAGATACTCCACGGATTTTCTACATTTGATATATCAGAAATTAAAAGTACGAATTTAGCAAATTATTTTATAGAATTTTTGAAATACGAAGAAAATTGCGAATTTATAGGCTGTACACATATAAAAGAAGAAAATTGTGGAATAAAAAAAGCAATAGAAAATAATAAAATTTCAAAATCAAGATATGACAGATTTTGCAAAATATATGAAGAATTAAAAAAAATGGAGGAAAGAAAGAAATGGTAGAAGTATCAACATCTATATTATCAGTAAAAAAAGGGGAGGAATCAGCAGTATTTTTTGAGCTTGAAAAATCAAAAACAGATTATTTTCATATTGATGTAATGGATGGAAAATTTGTAGAAAAAAACACATATAATAAAATGTATGAATATGCTTCATACATAAAAAGAATATCTAATTTACCATTAGATGTACATTTAATGGTGACAAATATAAAATCTGCTATAGATGATTTTTTATGTGTAGAACCAAATGTAATAACATTTCATTATGAAGCATGTAAAAATAAAGAAGAGGTTTATGAATTAATAAAATATATAAAAGACAATAATTGCAGAGTTGGAATTTCTGTAAAACCAGAAACAAATATAGAAGAAATTTACGAATTTTTACCATATGTACATCAATGTTTAGTTATGACAGTAGAACCTGGAAAAGGTGGGCAAACATTATTAACAGATATGATAGAAAAAATTTCAAAATTGAAAAATCATATTGAGGAAAATAATTTGGAAATAGATATTGAAGCTGATGGAGGAATAAATTTAAAAACTGCAGATAAAGTAAAAAAAGCTGGAGCTAATATATTGGTTTCAGGAACGGCAATATTAATGGCTAATAATTTCAAAACCATAATAGACGAATTAAAAAAAGAATAATTTAAGAAGAACAAAAGCGGACATTAATAACATTGGTAAAATTGGCACTTATTAGAACATTTTAAAGTCCGCGTCTTTGTTCTAACCTTTATAAGATTTAAAGGCTAGCGAAAAATATTTAATTTTCTTTTTCTTTTATATCTTTTTTATCAAATGTTTTGTTTTTAGAAAACAATGCATAAATAGCAATTCCTAAACCAAATATTGAATATAAAAGAGAGAATAAACTACCTATGTAAGGTAATAAAGCAATTAGGTATAAAATTATTGAAACACCAACAAGTATACCAAATTTGCTAGATGTTTTTGTTATTTTTAATTTTTCACACACAATATTATTTGTTGCTATAGCAAATATTGAAGAACTAATTGCAAGCATTATACAGAATATAGCAAATGTTATTAGTGCGAATTTTATAGTTAAATTAAGTAATAGTAAGATTACAAAACAAACTACAAAAATAATTGGAGTTAAAATTCCATAACCTAAAGTTTGTAAAGGCTTTTTAATAAGTATTTTATCACAATTTTCAGTAAATTTAGGTAAAATCCTTTTTATAATTAACCAAATTAATATAGTAGTAACAACAAAAGAACCAAGTGAAATAATAATTTCAGAAATATTTGTTGTTGTTTCTTTTTCTGTTTTTTGTTCAAAATTAACACTTCCTGAAACAAAACCATTTGGAATTGTAGATTCTTCGCTTGAAGAATAGTTTAGATTTCCTCCAATATGAGTATTGTTTTCTGTGGTATCAGTTGTAGCAGAATCAGATATTTCATTTGTAGTATTTGTTTCATTTTCATTACTTGTATTTGCTGAATTTTCAGATGGGAATGTAATTTTTGAACAAGAAGCAAATACGTTTCTGTTTATTAAACCAGTAATATTCAAACTATTATTAATTGTTCTTACATCTCTAAGAATATAGCCTGAAATGTCTAAAGTATCTGATATAGAATAAATATCATATAAAAGACCTTCTACTTTACAATTTTCTGAAAGTGAAAATAGATTTCCATAAATCATACCAGTATTAGATATATTAATATCTTTGGCAATTATGAAAGCATCACCTCCAATTTTAGATGTAATTGTTACAGTATCTGCAATTACAAATAGGTTACCATCAATGTCGTAGTCGATATTAACATCACTGTCTAATAATGTTACATCACCTTCTTTTAAATCACTGTTTGTTTCAACAGCTCTTGTTTCTGATGTATCATTAATTAATGCTATGTCAGAATTATTTGTTTCTTCAGTATTAGTAGCAGTTTCGTTTTCAGCTCTAACAACTGGAATAGTTAGTGAAAAAATAAGTATTAACATTAGCATAATGATACTTAATTTCTTTTTAATCATAAAAAAACCTCCTTATTATTATATGTTTGAATATATACTTTTAATGGGTATTTGTCAATCTTTATTTTTCAAATGTTATAGGATAATGGTTTAATAAAAACTAAAATAAGAAAACATTGAAATATAATTTTTAAATTCAATGACGAATGTGAATGGAAAAATTTTAGAAATTCTTACGAAATTTTCTGGAAAGAGTTCGCGAATAGCGGAAGGGTGCCAGAAAATAAGTTAGAATTTCTTAAATTTTATAATAAGCCGAGGAATTGATATTTTAAAATTATATTTCAATGTTTTTAGTAAGTAAATTAATAAAACCATTATCCTATAACATTTGAAGTATGATAATGTTTGCAATATTTTTGAATAACACAATTTTCACATTGAGGTTTTTTAGCTATGCAAGTATTTCTACCATGATAAATTAATAAATGATTTATATCTTTAAAAAATTCTTTTGGAAAAATTTTAATTAAATCTTGCTCTATTTTTTCTGGATCTTTTTTATCTGAAAGACCGAACTAGGTTAGAAATTCTTTTAACATGTGTATCAACAGCTATTCCTTCGCTAATATTGAATACTTCAAGTAAAATAACATTTGCAGATTTTCTTCCAACACCAGCCAATGACATAAGTTCATTCATTGTGTGAGGAACTATGCCATTGAAATTTTCCAAAACCTGTTTTGCACATAGTTTTATGTTTTTAGCTTTATTTTTATAAAAACCACATGAATGTATTAAATTTTCCAATTCGGAAATTTCAATGTTTGCAAAATCTTCAATTGTTTTACATCTATTAAATAATTGTTTTGTAACAATATTTACTCTTTCATCTGTACATTGAGCAGATAGCATAACAGCAACAACTAGTTCAAATGGTGTTATAAAGTCTAAACTGCATTTTGCATCTGGATATCTATTTTTTAAACAATTTATAAAATCTAAAGTATCTTTTTTTTGCATAAAATCGCCTCCAAATATATATTACATAATTTTATTATAATTTGCAAATTTTTTGCCATTTTAATTAGTTTTCATAATTAGGAACAAATAAATTTTAAAATAATATAATATATAAAGAATGTTGGAAGTAATAAAATCTTTAAATAAGGAATGGTGTTTAATATGTGTAAATTATTAAGAAAAACTTTGGCTGTTTGTTTAATTGGATTGGGACTTGGAATATTGTTGGTATTGTTACTTCCAGTAACAGGTTGGCTATTTCTAATAGGTGTAATAGTTGTTTGTGTTGGTATAATGTGGCTAGCTTGCTAAGACAAAAAAGACAAGGAGGGAATACATATGACAGTAGTTGTAAAAAAAGTTCCTAAGTTTTTAAGGGGATTCGTAAAGCTTATTTTTGGAATAAAAGAATAAGAATAAAATAATTTGAAAATATTTTTGTTATAACAAAAAAAGAGCTTTAAGCTCTTTTAATTTTACCATCTTTTAAACATTTAGCACATACATAAACTCTTTTTATTTGACCATTAACAACTGCTTTAACTCTTCTTAAATTAGGTTTCCATGTACGTGGAGATCTTTTACTGATGTGTGAACGAGTTATGCTAAGTTGATTTCCATGTGTAGTTCCTTTTTTACAAATTTCACATACTGCCATTCTTAATTGCACCTCCTAAATTTTATAAATAAACTGACTAATACCAAGTTTAACACAAAAAAATAAAAAAAACAAGTATTTTTTAAAAAATATAAAAATTTTCCTTGCAAAATAGTAGAAATGTGATATAATGATTAAGCTACATGATAAATGAAAGGATTGAATAAAATGAAAAGTAAAGTAGAAAAAACAAAAAACGCAAATGAAGTTAAAGTAAAAATAACAGTAGAAGCTTCAAAATTTGATGAAGCAATAAAAAAAGTATATTTCCAAAGTGCTAAATATTTTAATATTCCTGGATTTAGAAAAGGAAAAGCACCAATGCAAATAGTAGAAAAATACTATGGAAAAGAAATATTCTATGAAGATGCATTTAATGAAGTAGCACAAAAAGCATTAGAAGAAGCAATAGAAGAAAATAAATTAGAAATAGTAAGTAGACCAGACATTGAAGTAGAACAAATAGAAAAAGGAAAAGACTTAATATTCACAGCAGTAATGCAAACAAAACCAGAAGTAAAACTTGGAAAATATAAAGGTGTAGAGATTGATAAAATAGAATATAAAGCTACAGAAAAAGATGTTCAACACGAACTTTCTCATATGCAAGAACACAATAGCAGAATGATATCTGTAGACGATAGACCAGTAGCAAGTGGAGATATAGCTGTAATAGACTTTGAAGGATTTGTCGACGGAAAACCATTTGATGGAGGAAAAGCAGAAGGTCATGAACTTGAAATAGGTAGCAACACATTTATTCCAGGATTTGAAGATCAAGTTATTGGAATGAATATAGACGAAGAAAAAGAAATTGAAGTTAAATTCCCAAAAGAATATTTTGCAAAAGAATTAGCTGGAAAACCAGCAACATTCAAGGTAAAAGTACATGAAATAAAAAAGAAAGAATTACCAGAATTAGACGATGAATTTGCAAAAGATGTTAGCGAATTTGATACATTAAAAGAACTAAAAAAAGACATAAAAGCAAAAAAACAAAAACAAAATGATGAAAAGGCAAAATATGAAACACAAGAAGCAGTTATAAAAGCAGTTTGTGATGACATGAAAGTAGAAATTCCATCTGGAATGATAGAAAACGAAATAGACAACATGATAAAAGACATAGAACAACGTTTATCATATCAAGGACTTAAATTTGAACAATATCTTCAAATGATGGGTAAAACAGAAGAAGATATAAGAAAAGAATATGAACCTCAAGCAATTGAAGGAATAAAATCAAGACTAGCTTTAGAAGCAATTATAGAAGCAGAAAAAATCGAAGCAACAGAAGAAGATATAGACAAAAAATTAAAAGAAATGGCTAAAAATTATGGAAAAGAAAATGATGAAGAATTCCTTAAAAATGAAAATGTTAGAAATTACATAAAACAAGGATTAGCATCAGAAAAAGCAATAGAATTTTTAGTAGAAAACGCAAAAATAAAATAAAAAATATAAAATGGTTGGGGGATAATTTATATAATTTTTCTGACCATTTTATTGTTTTATAAAATATACTTGTTTATAATTAAAAAAAATGATATATAATATAAAAGATTAGGAGTAAACCTAATATAAAGGAGGAATAAAAATGTTAGAAAAAAATAGTTTAGTACCATATGTTATTGAACAAACAAGCAAAGGAGAAAGATCATACGATATATTTTCAAGACTATTAAAAGATAGAATAATATTTTTAGGAGAAGATGTTAATCCAACAACATCAAGTTTAATAATTGCACAATTATTATTTCTAGAATCTGAAGATCCAGAAAAAGAAATATCACTATACATAAATTCACCAGGAGGATCAATTACAGATGGAATGGGAATTATAGACACAATGAATTATATAAGCTGTCCTGTTTCAACAATTTGTATAGGTATGGCAGCTAGTATGGGATCAGCACTTTTGGCTGCAGGAGAAAAAGGAAGAAGATTTGCAACACCAAATGCAGAAATATTAATACATCAACCATTAATTGGTGGTGGCGGATTATCTGGCCAAGCAACAGAAATAAAAATTCATGCAGATCACCTTGTAAAAACAAGAGAAAAATTAAATAAATTTTTAAGTGATAGAACAGGCCAAACAGTAGAAAAAATACAACAAGACACAGAAAGAGACAATTACATGACAGCACAAGAAGCATTAGAATATGGCTTAATAGATGGAATAATGGACAAAAGAAAGTAAAAAATAAAAAATGAGGAGAGAAAAAAGTATGGCAAAAAATGATATACCTAGAAATGTTAGATGTTCATTTTGTGGAAAGTCTCAAGAAAATGTAAAAAAAATAGTTGCTGGACCAGGAGTATATATATGTGATGAATGTATAGAACTATGCACAAATATAATAGAAGCAGAACTATATGAGGAAGAAAAAGCAGGATATACTTTAAACGAATTAAATAATGTACCAAGTCCAAAAGAAATAAAAAAAGTATTAGATGATTATGTAATAGGTCAAGACGAAGCAAAAAAAACACTAGCTGTAGCTGTTTATAATCATTATAAAAGAATAGCACATGAAGAAGCAGCCAATAAAGATGATATAGAAATACAAAAAAGCAATATATTACTTTTAGGTCCTACAGGTTGTGGAAAAACGCTTCTTGCTAGAACACTAGCAAAAATTTTAAATGTACCATTTGCTATTGCAGATGCAACAACACTTACAGAAGCTGGTTATGTAGGAGAAGACGTTGAAAATATTTTGCTAAAATTAATTCAAGCTGCAGATGGAGATGTACAAAAAGCAGAAAAAGGTATTATATATATAGACGAAATAGACAAAATTACAAGAAAATCTGAAAACCCTTCAATAACAAGAGATGTAAGTGGTGAAGGTGTACAACAAGCACTTTTAAAAATCATAGAAGGTACAATAGCGTCTGTACCACCTCAAGGTGGAAGAAAACATCCAAACCAAGAACTTATTCAAATAAACACAGAAAACATACTAATAATATGTGGTGGAGCATTTGAAGGTTTAGAAAATATAATAAGAGACAGAACAGGAGAAAAAGCAATAGGATTTGGAGCACAAAGAAAAAATACTAAAGAAGTAAGTAAATATGAAATTTTTCAAGAACTATTACCACAAGATTTATTAAAATTTGGTTTAATACCAGAATTTATAGGAAGACTTCCAATAGTTGCAACATTAAAAGATTTAGACAAAGAAGCATTAATTAAAATTTTAGTAGAACCAAAAAACTCATTAGTAAAACAATATCAAAAATTATTTGAAATAGATGGAGTTGAGCTAATATTTGAACAAGAAGCTTTAGAAGCAATTGTAGAAAAAGCAATAGAAAGAAAAACAGGAGCAAGAGGTCTTAGATCTATAATAGAAGAAATAATGAGAGATATAATGTTCGAAATACCATCAAATCCTAATATAGAAAAATGCATAATAACAAAAGACACTGTTGTAAATAAAACAGGACCAAAAACAATAATAAACGAAAACAAAAATACAAGAAAACCAGCTGTAAAGAAAAAAAGACAAATTCCAAATAACGCAGATACAAAAGAAACAGCGTAAATAAAAAGGAATGAAATTAATTATGAAAAAATTAATAATCATTATAATAATTTTAATAATTGTTTTCTTAGGAATGCTTGGATATAAAAATATAGTTATAAAAAAAAATAACAATATAAGCATGCAAGAAATTGAAAATATTGAAACATATATAACAAAAATATATATGTGGAAAGAAATAACAAAAGAAGCATTACCAACATTCGAAAATATAAACAATGCAGACGATATTTGGATATGGGAAGTAGTTAAAAAAAATTTGGAAGACTATGAATTAACATATGACCAAATAGAAGAAAAAGCAAAAGAAATTTTTGGAAATGACCTAGAAAAAACATTTCCAAAGCAAGGAAATGAAAGCATAACATATAACGAAGAAAATGATAAATATTATGCAGAAGGAAGAGGTCTAGACGAACAAGAAGATGAGTTTATTTTAAATAAAGTAGAAAAAACAAAAGATGGATATGAAGTAGAAATAATTGAATATATAGAAGACTATTCTAATTTAATGAATAATTATAGTCAAAATAATAATAGCGAAACAGAAGAACAAGAAATAATTATAAAAAATTTAAAAAATGAAGAAATAGCAAAAGTAAAAAGTTCTGAAGAAGAAAGTTCAAAAGAAATTGTAAAAAACAATGCAGAAAAATTCACAAAAAAGAAACTAAAATTAAAACAAGATAAAGAAAATTCAAAACTATATATTGAAAGTTCTAGTGATATAACATAATAATAATTTATAACTAAATAAAAATTTTTAGGTAGAACATTTTATGTAAAAATTAAAATAAAGTATAAATTATAAAATGTAACAAAAATGGAGAAAAAAATGATAAAAGAATTAGAAAATTGTACTTTATGTCCTCATAAATGCGGAGTAAATAGAAATGAAAAAATTGGTAGATGTAAGGCAAACGAAAAAGTAAAAATAGCACTTTATAGTACACATAACTTTGAAGAACCTTGTATAAGCGGAAAAAATGGTTCTGGAACTGTATTTTTTTCTAATTGCAATTTAAATTGTATTTTTTGTCAAAACTATGAAATAAGTCAACAAGGAAAAGGCAAAGAAATTACTATAGAACAATTGGCACAAATTTTTTTAATACAACAAGAAAATGGTGTGAACAATATAAATTTAGTAACACCAACTAGTTATGTTTTGCAAATAATTGAAGCAATAAAAATTGCAAGAAACAAAGGTTTAAAAATACCAATAATATATAATACAAATGGGTATGAAAATATAGAAACATTAAAAATGTTAAATGGCTATATTGATGTCTATTTACCAGACTTGAAATATGCAAACAATGAACTAGCAAAAAAATATTCAAAAATTGATAACTATTTTGAAATTGCACAATTAGCAATAAAAGAAATGATAAAACAAGTAGGAAGTCCAAAATTTGATTCAAATGGAATAATAAAAAAAGGTGTTATAATTAGACATTTAGTATTGCCAAATTATATCCAAAATAGCAAAGATGTTTTAAAATGGATAAAATACAATTTGCCACAAAATACATATATAAGTGTAATGGCACAATATTTTCCTACTTATAAAGCAAAAGATGATGCTTTTTTAAATAGAAAATTATCACAAAAAGAATGGCAAGAAATAGAAAATTATATAGAACAATTAGAATTTGAAAATGGTTTTATTCAAGAATTAGGAGAACATGAAGAAGAATATGTTCCAAAATGGGAAGTATAATATTTTTATACTTCTTTTTTTTTGACTTTTCCCGACTGCTCAGACTAATAGAAAAAAAAGTCAAAATGTTATATAAATATATGGAATAAAAAATAAGAATGATGGTAAAAAGATGAAAAGTATAAAAATATTAGGAACAGGAAGTTATTTACCAAAATGTAAAATAACTAGTTCAGAATTAGAAAACATGTTAAATTTAGAAACAGGATTTATAGAAAAAAGAACAGGAATACAAGATAGGTATTATGCTAAAAATGAAGATATAGTGTATATGGCTATAAAATCTGTTGAAAATTTATTTAGTAAAATACAAATAACTGATGTAAATTTAATAATTACAGCTACAACAACTTCTGAAAAATTAATGCCTGGAATATCAAATGAAATTCAAAAAAAATACGAATTTGAAAATTGCATATGTTTAGATATTTTAGCTGGTTGTGGAGGTTTTATAAATGCATTTGATATTGCTAAAACTTATATAGAAACTGGAAGAGTAAAAAATGCTTTAATTATAGGTGTAGATAAATTAAGTGCTTTTTTAGATAAAGAAGATATTGGAACTTCAATTATTTTATCAGATGGTGCTGGGTGTGTATTGCTTGCAGCATCAAATGAAAGTAAAAAATATTATTGCAAAATAGTGTCAGATGGAAAAAATAATGAAATTTTAACATGCAAACATAATGAAAAAATATATATGAATGGCAAAGAAATTTATAAATATGCTGTAACCAAAACAGTTGAAAATGTAAAAGAATTACTTAAAAATTCAAATGAAAATATAGAAAATATTAAATATATAATACCACATCAGTCAAATATTAGAATAATTAAAGGAATTGCAGCTAGATTAAAAATTAATATGGATAAAATGTATACAAATATAGAAAAAAAAGGTAATACTTTTTGCGCAACTATTCCTATAGCTTTAGATGAAATAAACCAAAAATTAAAAAAAGGTGACAAAATTATTTTGTTAGGCTATGGTGGAGGATTAAATACAGGAAGCATATTAATTGAAATTTAATAAATATGTAATTAATGTAAATTTAAAATGGAAGGTGAAAAAATGAAAAGAGCATTTTTATTTCCTGGTCAAGGGGCACAATTTGTTGGCATGGGAAAAGATATTTATGAAAAATATGAAGAAGCAAGAAAAATATATAATATGGCAGAAGAAATTTCTAATATAAATATAAAAGAAATTTGTTTTAATGGACCCGAAGCAGAACTTAATAAAACAGAAAATACTCAAATTGCAATATTAACAACTAGTTTAGCAATGTTAAATGTACTAAACGAAAAAGGAATAAATGCAGATATTGCAATGCGGTTTAAGTTTGGGAGAATATGGAGCATTAATTTATTCTGGTATAATAAATTTTAAAGACGGTATTGAACTCATAAAAAAAAGAGGATATTTTATGGGAAATTTATTACCCAAAGAAGATTATGTAATGACAGCAGTTATAGGATTAGATAGCCAAAAAATTGAAAATGTTTGCAATGAAATATCAGAAACTGGGAAATTTATTGCTGTTGCAAATTACAATTGTTCAGTTCAAACAGTTATTTCGGGAGAAAAAACAGCAATTGATCAAGCTGAAATTAAATTAAAAGAATTAGGAGCAAGAAAACTTGTAAGATTAAAAACAAGTGGACCATTTCACACAAGCAAATTAGAAAAAGCAAAAAATGCTTATGAAAAGGAATTAGAAAATATAAAATTTAATATTCCTAAAATAAATGTAATAAAAAATATAGATGGAACATATTACAAAGAAAATGATAATATAAAAGAAATTTTAGCAAACCATATAATAAGTCCTGTTAGATTAGATAAAGCAATAGAATTAATGAAAAATGAAAAAATTGATGAATATATAGAAATAGGACCACGGTAGAACATTAACAGGATTTATAAAAAAAGATAATAAAGAAGCAAAAACATATAATATTAATAATTGTGAGACATTAGAAGAATATTTAAAAATAAGCGGTAAAACAGTATAGTATGAAATAATTTTAGAGTATATAGCTAATTGAAAGAAAGGAAAGGTTTTTATGGAAGAAATTAAAGAAGAAAAAAAAGTTGTTCTTGTAACAGGTGGAACAAGAGGAATTGGAAAAAAAACAGCAGAAAAATATGCTAAAAACGGATATAATGTAATAATAAATTATGTTTCAGATAATACAGATGTAGAAAAAATAACAAAAGAATTTAATGAAATTGGTTCTGAGTGCTTAATTGTAAAAGCAGATGTTTCAAAAAAATCAGATGTAGATAATTTAATAAAAATGGCAATTGAAAAGTTTAAAAAAATTGATGTTTTAGTTAATAATGCAGGAATTACAAAAGATAATTTATTAATGAGAATGACTGAAGAAGAATTTGACAAAGTTATTGAAATCAATTTAAAAGGTACATTTTTGGTAACAAAAGCTGTAAGTAAATATATGATAAAAAATAGAAGCGGAAGTATTATTAATTTATCATCTGTAGTTGGTGTTAGTGGAAATGCGGGACAATCCAATTATTCAGCTTCAAAAGCAGGCATTATTGGTTTTACAAAAAGTATAGCAAAAGAACTTGCTAGTAGAAATATTAGAGCAAATGCTGTTGCACCAGGTTTTATAAAAACAGATATGACAAATGTTTTACAAGAAAGTGTAAAAGAAAATATATATAATCAAATACCACTAAAAAGAATGGGAGAAGCGGAAGAAGTTGCAGATTTAATCTATTTTTTAGGTTCAGAACAAAGCAAATACATAACAGGTCAAGTTATAAATGTAGATGGTGGAATGGTAATGTAGAATATTGTAAAGAAAATAAATTTTAATGAAAGGAAAATAGAAAATGGAAAGAAGAGTTGTTATAACAGGTTTAGGAGCTATTACTCCAATAGGAAATAATGTAAATGATTTTTGGAATGGAATAAAAAATGGTAAATGTGGAATTGATAACATAAAATCATTTGATGCAAGCAATTTTAAAGTTAAATTAGCTGGAGAAATTAAAAATTATAATCAAGAAGATTATTTCGACAAAAGAGAAGCAAAAAGATTAGATAAATTTTCACAATATGCAATAATTGCTACAAGAGAAGCATGGAAAGATAGTAATTTAAATAAAGAAACAGAAAATATGGAAAGAGTTGGAGTTGTACTTGGCTCTGGAATTGGTGGAATACAAACAATAGAAACAGAACAAACAAAATTACTACAAAAAGGTCCAGAAAGAGTTTCACCTATGTATATTCCTATGGGAATATCAAATATGGCAACTGGAAATGTTGCAATTGATATAGGAGCAAAAGGAGAATCTATAGCTATGGTAACAGCATGTGCTACAGGAACACATTGTATTGGTGAAGCTTTTAGAATGATAAAACATGGCTATCAAGACATAATTTTAGCTGGTGGAACAGAAGCATCTGTTACACCATTAAGTATAGCAGGATTTACAAATATAAAAGCATTAAGCAAAAGTGAAGACAAAACAAGGGCAAGTATTCCTTTTGATAAAGAAAGAAATGGGTTTGTAATGGGAGAAGGAGCAGGAATTATTGTATTAGAAGAATTAGAACATGCTATTGCAAGAAATGCAAAAATATATGCAGAAATAGTTGGATATGGTGCAACTTCAGATGCATATCATATTACATCACCAGCACCAGGAGGAGAAGGTGGTGCAAGAGCAATGAAAATAGCCATGGAAGAAGCAAATGTTAAACCAGAAGAAATAACATATATAAATGCACATGGGACCTCAACACATTTAAATGATGTTTGCGAAACACAAGCAATAAAAATAGCTTTAGGTGATAAATATGCAAAAAAAGTAATGGTAAGTTCAACAAAAGGACACACAGGGCATCTTTTAGGAGCAGCTGGTGGAGTAGAGGCAATTGTATGTTGTAAAGCAATAGAAGAAAGTTTTGTTCCAGCAACAATAAATTATAAAGTTCCAGATGAAGAATGTGACTTAGATATAGTACCAAATGAAGGAAGAAATGTGGATGTAAAATATGCAATGTCAAATTCACTAGGATTTGGAGGACATAACAGTACAATATTGCTAAAAAAATATTAGAATTTGGAAAGCTTTATCTTGTAATTAAATAGGAGGAATGTAAAATGGAATATAATGATATAAAAAAATTGATAGATGATATGGGAAATTCAAAATTAGATTCCTTAAATATTGAATTTCCAGATGGAATAAAAATTAGTATGACTAAAAATTCACTAATAAAAAAAGAAGAACAAAATTTAATAGAAACTACTAATAATGAAGAATATAAAAGAGAAGAAACTAAAAATATAGAAAGCAAAAATACAGAAATTAAAAAAGAAGAAAATTATAAAATAATAAAAAGCCCAATGGTTGGAACTTTTTATGCTAGTTCTTCACCAGAAAAAGAAGCTTTTGTTAAAGTAGGAGATAAAATAAAAAAAGGTCAAGTTGTTTGTATAGTTGAAGCAATGAAATTGATGAATGAAATAGAATCAGAATTTGATGGAGAAATAGTAGAAATTTGTGTAAAAAATGAAGATGTAGTAGATTATGGAAAACCATTATTTAAATTAAAATAGGAAGGAGACGTATGGTTATTTTAGATAAAAATACTATACAATAAAAATATGTTAAATAAAGAAGAAATAAAAAAAATTATTCCACAAAGAGAACCATTTTTAATGATAGACGAAGTAGAAAGTTATATTCCAGGGGAAAGTGCTGTAGCTTATAAACATGTTGATAAAGACGAATATTATTTTAAAGGTCATTTTCCAGGAAACCCAATCATGCCACGGTGTTTTAATAGTAGAATCTTTAGCACAAACAGGAGCTGTTGCAATTTTATCTCTTGAAGAAAACAAAGGAAAAAATGCACTTTTTGGAGGAATTGATAAATTACGTTTCAAAAAACAAGTTGTTCCTGGAGATGTTTTAAAATTAGAAGTTAAAATAATAAAGAAAAAAGGCCCTATAGGTATAGGAGAAGCTATTGCAACTGTAAATGGAAAAATAGCTGTTAAAGGAGAATTAACATTTGCAATAGTATAACATGCAAATAAAAATGTAGAAAGAGTGAAATTTATGATAAAAAAAGTGTTAATTGCAAATAGAGGTGAAATAGCAGTAAGAATAATAAGAGCATGTAGAGAAATGGGAATACGTACTACTGCTATATATTCAGACATAGATAAAAATTCATTACATACAAAATTAGCAGATGAAGCAATATGTATTGGACCTAGTAAATCAAGTAAAAGTTATTTAAACATTAAAGCAATATTAGAAGCAACTTGTTTAACAGGGGCAGATAGTATTCACCCGGGATATGGTTTTTTATCTGAAAATGTTGAATTTGCAAAAATTTGCAAAGAAATTGGAATAAAATTTATAGGACCAGACTATAAATTAATTGAGTTATTAGGAAATAAGTCGAAAGCAAAAGAAACAATGAAAAAAATAGGTGTTCCAGTAGTGCCAGGATCTGAAGGACTAATATATTCTAAAGAACAAGCAATTAATGTTGCAGAGAAAATAGGTTATCCTGTTATATTAAAAGCTTCGGCTGGAGGCGGAGGAAGAGGTATTCGTATTGCCTATTCTGAAAAAGAACTAAAAAAAGAATATGACATTGTAAAAAAAGAAGCAAAAATATCTTTTAATGATGATAGTATTTATATAGAAAAATTTATTGAAAATCCAAGACATGTAGAAATTCAAATTTTAGCAGATGAACATGGAAATTGCATTCATTTAGGTGAAAGAGATTGTACAGTACAAAGAAGAAATCAAAAAATTTTAGAAGAAACGCCATCACCAATTATAAATGAAAAAATAAGAAAAAAGATGGGAGAAATTGTAGTAAAAGCAATTAAAGAAATAGGATACACAAGTGCTGGAACAATAGAATTTTTGGTAGATAAAAATCAAAAATTTTATTTTATGGAAATGAATACAAGAGTACAAGTAGAACATGGAATAACTGAAATGGTTACAAATGTAGATATAATAAAAGAACAATTGAAAATAGCAAATGGTGAAAAATTAAGTAAAAAACAAGATCAAATAAAAATTATAGGACATAGTATGGAAGCAAGAATAAATGCAGAAAATCCTAATAAAAATTTTATGCCTTGCCCAGGTACAATTACAGGTTTGCATTTACCAGGTGGAAATGGTATAAGAGTAGATACTGCAATTTATACAGGATATAAAATACCTCCTACATATGATTCTATGATAGCAAAAATTATAGCACATGGTGAAACAAGAAATGAAACAATTGAAAAATTGAAAAGTGCAATTGCAGAATTGGTTGTTGATGGTGTTGATACAAATGCAGATTTTATTTTGAAAATATTAGATAATGAAAAATTTAGAAATAATGATTATGATACATCTTTTATTCAAAAGTTTTTAAATTAAAAAGAAAGAGGGGTGGCTAGCCCCTCAAACAGTTTTAGAAACTATGTAATAGTTTCCACTGGTATATACATATTTACCATTCCAGAAAAAATCACCGTCCTCAAATGTTTCAAACTTACTATGAAATCCAAAAGTCTCAAAGAATTCAGATAAATCTTGGACTTCAAGATCCCCATTTGGACAATAATACTCTGATACTCTCAGTTTAGAGTTCTGTATGATCATTGTACAACCTCCTAATAAAACAGATGTCAATAAAGTCTTGACAATAGGTGGCAAGTCCCCAAGCTAGCCAAACTTTTTTAGGACTTGACTCATGCGAAAAACGCATGAGATCGAATAGTTATATAAAATAACAAAAATATTATATCACCAAATTTATGTAAACGCAATATTTTTTTGTAAAAAAACAAAAAAATATACAAAAAACATTTACTTTTTTAAAAAAATTGTATACAATATACGAAGAAAGCAATAAAACGTCAAAACTAAAGAAGATGAAAAAAGAAAGGGAGTATATCAATGAAAATATTGATGTTAACATGGGAATACCCACCTAGAGTTGTGGGAGGAATTTCAAGGGTTGTATATGATTTGTCAAGAACTTTACTAAAAGATGGACACGACGTAACTGTTGTAACATATCGTGATGGTGATGCACCATACTTCGAAGATGATAAAGGTGTAAAAGTATATAGAGTAGATAATTATATGATAAACCCAAACAATTTTATAGATTGGGTTATGCAATTAAACTTTAATTTAATTGCAAAAGCAAATGAAATAATATCTAAAGAAGGAAAATTTGATGTAATACACGCACACGATTGGTTAGTTGCATATGCAGCAAAAACATTAAAAAATTCATTGAATATACCAATTGTAGCAACAATACATGCAACAGAAGCTGGAAGAAACAGTGGAATACATGATGAACAACAAAGATATATAAATGACACAGAATGGATGTTAACATATGAAGCATCTGAAGTTATAGTAAATAGTAATTATATGAAAAATGAATTACAAAGATTATTTGGTTTACCATATGAAAAAATAAATGTTGTACCAAATGGAGTAAATTTAAATTTATTCAATGGCATTGAAAGAGACTATAATTTTAGAAGAAGATATGCTATGGACAATGAAAAAATAATTTTATTTATGGGAAGATTAGTATATGAAAAAGGCATACAACATTTAATATCTGCAATGCCTAAAATATTAAATGGATACCATGATGCAAAACTTGTTATATGTGGTAAAGGTGGAATGATAGACGAACTAAAAGCACAAGTAAATGCAATGGGAATATCAAATAAAGTATATTTTGCAGGATACATGAAAGGAAAAGATGTACAAAGAATGTATAAATGTGCTGATATAGCAGTATTTCCAAGTACATATGAACCATTCGGAATAGTTGCTTTAGAAGCAATGCTTTCTGAAAATCCAATTGTGGTATCAGACATAGGAGGACTAAACGAAATAGTAGATCATAGAGTAAATGGAATGAAGGCTTATTGTGGAAATGCAAATTCTATAGCTGATTCAATATTAGAATTATTATATGATCATAAATTATGTGCTGAAATAATCAAAAGAGCAAAAAATAAAGTTAGAAATGAATATAATTGGAGCAAAATTGCACAAGATACTCACTTTACATATCAAAAAGCTATTTGTCAATCAATGGCAGAAAAACAAAAACGTGAATTAGAACAAGAAAGAGCAAGAAAAGCTAAGAAAACTAAAAATACTGAAATTACAAACTTGTTAAGCTTTAAAAAGAGACAAGCATATGCATAAAATGAAAAAGAAAGAACTAAGTAAGAATAATTTATTTAGTTCTTTCTTTTTCATTTTATTATTATATTCCATTAGACAATACATATGTTATTTTTCAATATTATTAATTTCTTCTATAGACAATCCGGTTATTTTATGAATTATATTTTTGTCAAATTTTTCGTTTAGCATTTTTTTAACAATATCTTCTTGATTTTGAGCTATACCAGATTTAATGCCTTGTGTAATGCCAGCTTTTAAGCCTTTATCATATCCAGCATCTTCAATGGCTTTTTGATCCATTATGTATTTTTCCCTTAGTTCGGCAAGATATATTTCACGTTCGTCTTGACTTATTTCTTCAAGTACTTCTTTAGCTTTTTTAATTTCTTTATTTGACATACAATTCACCTCATTTGGATTTTGTATAAATTCTATCCATGAATTTAATTTTATATTTTTGTTGTTTTTTACATATTTTT